>JACZYK010000008.1 GCA_022571135.1 Bacteroidota bacterium | reverse complement strand
ACATTATTCTTGTAAGCGGTCCGACGGCTCTCGACTGCCCGGAAGGGGTGCGTAGAATCGACGTGGTTTCAACCTCTGAAATGTACGAAGCAATACAGCCGTTCAGGGATTCCGACATTATCGTGATGGTGGCAGCAGTCGCCGATTTTACGCCTGTCGCGACGTCGTCGTCGAAGATCAAGAAAGGCGGAACCGGTCTGTCGATCGAACTGAAACCGACCACCGATATCCTCGCAAATCTGGGCGCGCAGAAAACATCCGGGCAGACGCTGGTGGGCTTCGCACTGGAAACCGACCACGAGATTGAGAACGCCCGGGCCAAACTGGAAGCCAAGAACCTGGATTGGATCGTGCTGAACAACCCGACCGAGGAAGGCGCCGGGTTCGGACCAGGAACGAATCGCGTAACGATCCTCGGCCGCGACGGCAGCGAGGAGCAACTACCGCTCATGGATAAATGGGAAGTAGCGGAAGCGATATTGGAACGCATCCTTGCCGACTGATCCATACGGTGGCAACAATGTTGATAACACCGCCCGAGAATGTGGGTTATGCGGCAAAAGTTGTGAATGCTTTCCGCCGGGTATGACATACCGTAGCCACCCCCCCGACGTACCTTTCCACCTCGACCGAAAACCCGAACCGTTCAAGTCTTTTCCAGATCATGTCCGACCTTCTATCCGAGCTAAGAGACACGATCGAGCATCAGATAGAGGCGTTTGGGCCGCTGGTTTTCGAGGATTCCTCCGAAGCTAAAGAGACTTCCGCGATTCGGGAAAAAGCAACCCGCGACCAGGGGGCCGAGGCCCCGGCTTCAGCGGGTCTGTTCGGGCTCGAGCCGGTGGAGAAGGCTCCGGCCGCGCGAGCGTCCCCCTACGAACGAATTGCCTCCCTCATTCCGCCGACCTCTCCGCTGAAAGGGTTTGTTACGCTGGAGGAACTCCGCTCGTATGTCGCTTCCACGGTGCTCGTTCCCCTCGACGAGACACGAATCAATCCGGTATTCGGAGTGGGGAACCCGAACGCCGACCTGATGGTGATCGGCGAGGCGCCGGGTGCCGAAGAGGATAAACAAGGAGAGCCCTTTGTAGGCCGCGCCGGACAGCTTCTTACTAAAATTCTGGAGGCCATCAACTTAAAAAGAGGAGACGTCTACATTGCGAACATTCTCAAGAGCAGACCCCCGAATAACAGGAATCCGCTTCCAGGCGAAGTGGCAGCCCATATTCCGATACTCTACAAGCAGATTGCTCTCATCAAGCCGAAGATTCTTCTCTGTGTCGGAAAAACTGCCGGAACTTCGCTACTGGACAGAAAGACATCCCTTGCGGCGTTGCGCGGGACGTTTCATGACTTTCACGGATTACCTGTTCTAGTTACCTACCACCCGGCTGCGCTCCTGAGAAATCCTCACTGGAAGCGACCCACCTGGGAGGACGTGCAGTTGCTCCGCGCGCGGTATGACGAACTGGGCGGCGCCTGAATTAACAATTTCAACTATCGTGGGCTCCATGGCCGATCAACAGGAAGGACTTACACACTCGACAGAATCACCTGCTGCAGCCCGGGCCCCCATTCCGATCCGTACAGAATCGATCGCCCCGACCGGTCGAATTCCTCCGCAGGCGACCCAGGTGGAGCAATCCGTGCTCGGAGCGATGCTCATCGAGCGTGAGGCTGTTCCAAAAGCGATCGAGATTCTTCCTCCGGACAGCTTCTACAGTGCCCGACACAACAAGATTTATCGGGCCATTTCGAGTCTCTTCGAGCGCGGAAATCCGGTGGATCTCATCACGCTTACCGACGAACTGAAGCGCCGCGGCGAACTCGAAGAGTCCGGCGGTGCGTACTACCTGACGGAGCTGACATCCCAGGTCGCGTCGGCTGCGAACGTCGAATATCACGCCAGAATCATCGCCGAAAAGTTCATTCTTCGCGGATTGATCGAGACGATGACGGATCTCATTGGACGAGCTTACGAACCGGCCGCTGATGCCTTTGAACTCATGGACGAGGCCGAGGGGGAGATTTTCAGGATTTCCGATTCGCAACTACGTCGATCGGCCGCCTCCTTGAGCGACGTGTTGAAGGATACGCTTGCCCGTCTCGAGTCGATTCATGGTCGGGAGGGAGGCGTCACGGGGATTCCCAGCGGATTCCCTCGTCTTGACCAGATGACCGGCGGTTGGCAGAATTCCGACCTCATCATCGTGGCCGCCAGGCCCTCCATGGGTAAAACCGCCTTCGCGCTTGCCTGCGCCCGAAATGCCGCGCTCCATCCCGAACGACCGACGGGTGTCGCCATTTTCTCCCTCGAAATGAGTGCCCAGCAGCTTGCCCAGCGCCTTCTGACCTCGGAAGCCCGTGTAGATGCGCAGGCCGCCAGAACAGGCCGCCTTCACGACGATGACTGGCCGAGACTGGCCAGGGCTGCCGGCCGTCTATCGGCTGCACCCATTTTCATCGATGATTCGCCCAGTCTGACCGTTCTCGAGATTCGCGCCAAGTGCCGCCGCCTGAAAGCCGAGCACAACATAGGCCTCGTCGTTGTCGACTACATGCAATTGATGCAGGGGTCGCTGTCGAGCAAGAATGCCAACCGGGAGCAGGAAATCGCTCATATCTCCAGGTCGCTCAAGTCACTTGCCAAAGAGTTGGATATTCCCGTCGTGGCTCTTTCTCAGCTCAGCCGCGCCGTCGAAACCCGAGGCGGTGACAAACGACCACAGCTTTCGGACCTGCGCGAATCCGGATCCATCGAGCAGGACGCCGACGTCGTCTGTTTCATCTATCGGGCCGAACGATATGGCATCACCGTAGATGAGCAGGGAAACTCGACCGAGGGCCTGGCCGAAATTCTCATCGGAAAACAGCGAAACGGACCCATCGGAGACATTACGCTTGCATTCGTGAGCCAGCATGCCCGTTTTGAAAACCTGACGACCTATTATCGGCCGACCGATTACCTGCCGCCAGCCGGAAACGAGAAGCCGGATGAAGGTCTACAGCCGAATCCACCGGAGGACGACGCGCCTTTCTGATCTTTTTCGAGTCGGCTACCGGATCCGACGTGCTCGAAGCCGTCGCAACACTGGTCGTAATCGGGGGCCTGCGATTATCCGCCTCGACGATATATCCGTCACGGGCCATTCGCGGCGCGAACTCTGAAACAACCCGATTATCTCGACCCGATTCAGAACTTTTTTCGTCGCCAGAAAAAGAAGCGGGCTTTCAAAGCGCGTTTGATTTTTTTCCAAAGAGCCATAACCAGTAGACGGTCCGTTTTCCGTAGCCTACGGAAAAGCCTGGTGGTTGATGCGCCCCGAGCAGGACGAACCCGAACCTCCTCCGGAAAGGGTGCGGGATCCGGCGCAGATACGCACCGGATCCCGAATCCATCGATGGCCGTCTGCACTAATCGGCGACGTGAACCCAGGAAATGACGGGCTCACCGGTCACTCCCGCCGTCTCCATAGCCGTCTTCAGATCGTCTGAGGCTATAAAAGCGCGGGCTGCATCAGCGTCCGTTACGCCGAACATCAGGTAAATCATGCCCTCGGTTTCGGTGTCCTCCATGATCCCCATATCAATGAGCCCTGCCTCCGACCGGGCCGGAGCGTGCGCATCGAAGACCTCCGTCCAGGCCTCCACGTCGGCGACCGAGTGGCTGATGAGCAGGCGATTGGCCGTGTCCTCACCCAATCCCGTGTCTCGAAGCTGCCGCATGAAAATCATCCGGGGTTCGCCCGCGACGCCCGCCTCTTCCATCCCCTGTTTCAGCTCATCCGACTCAGTAAAAGCGTGGGCTCCCTCCAGACTGACAGCCGCCAGCATAACCCACACATAGTTCGAGTCTTCATCTACTCGAAAAAGGCCAATGTGAGAAAGCCCATTCGCCTCGCGCAGGGAATCGCCCGCCTCATAGCCCGCTTTCCAGGCATCAAAATCCGTGACGGGATGACCGGCGACAAGAAAGTACGCTTCGGTCTTCTCGGCAACGGGATCCTCAGAGGCAGTTTCTTCGGACTTGCCCTGACATCCCGCTATTACGAATGTGGCGAGCAGTGCCAGGCACGTTCCGGCGGAAAGTATTTTTAATTTCATTGTTTCGCGTATGTGGGTTCGGTTTAGGTCGTCCTCTTCCGGGTGATGGGACCGTCCGAAGAAGTGGAACTGAAGGGTATATGTACGAAAAAAAACGGAAAGCTGAAAGCTCGCCGTGGCACCGCCCGCCGGGATCGCCGTCAGAAGTTGTATCCGAGCCGAACGGCTCTCTGTCCCGCTGTGTTGCGATCCGTCGCGGGTTGTCGTTAGCGAATCGGACTCGTTACATTCAAGCGGGTACCATCCATGACCACGTTCTGACGTAATCATATTTCGATCGCCTATGGGGCGGCTTATACGCAGCGGATTTCTTATCCTCGTCGCTTTTTTTCTTTGCACCGCAAGCCCTGCTCTCTCGCAACCGGCGAAGCGCGCGGACTACGAACGGCTTTCTCTCATTTCGGCGAAACTTACACGGGAATCCAACGCGTCCCGTCTCGCTGCCGAGTCGCTCGCCGTTCGATGGGAAATGCCCCTCATCAGCGTGGATACCAGTTGGACGATTCGGGAACTGATCGGCGTAAGGAATGGTCGGCCCGTCTTCTATCAGACCCACAACCGTTCTGCCGCTCTGAGTATTGGTACCGCAGCCCTCCAGATGGGTGGACGCTCCGGTCTGGATTTGACCGGATCGGATTTGACGATAGGTTTATGGGACGGAGGCGCCATTCGCCTGGACCATGTGGAGTTCGGCGGGCGGGCTTCACAAAAGGACCGGGTCATTCAGACGCTCAATCACTCCACCCACGTGGCGGGCACACTGATCGCCGCGGGCGTCCTGGCATCCGCCCGTGGAATGGCGACAGAGGCGCTTCTGGAGGCCTACGACTGGAACAACGATGCGGCAGAGATGGCCGATGCGGCGGCCTCTGGTCTGTCCCTGTCAAATCATTCCTATGGTACTCCGGCCGGATGGGTGGATAATCTCAAGGGAGACGGATTCTGGGGATGGCTGGGGGATCCGTCGATTGATCCCCAGGAAGATTACAGGTTCGGACATTATGACGCGATTGCCAGGACCTGGGACGAAATCGCGGCGGCCGCCCCCACGTACCTGATCGTCAAGTCGGCTGGAAACGAGCGCGCCGATCGGGGGCCAAACCCGGGAGCTCCGCATTACGTGTTCGAGTCTAAATGGATTCTCAGCACGACGGCAAGACCTGTCGACGGAGGAGCAACCGGATTCGACACCATTCTCGACGGTGGGGTCTCCAAAAACGTTTTGACCGTCGGTGCGGTCGAGGATTTACCATGGGGCTACTCGGTTCCGGACGACGTCGTGATGACGGATTTCAGTGGCTGGGGTCCAACGGACGACGGCCGCATTAAACCGGATCTGGTGGCCAATGGAGTCCAACTTATGTCGTCGATGGCATGGGCGGCAGACGGGTACGGGACATCGAGTGGATCTTCGATGGCGGCGCCCGGAGTCACTGGAACGGCAGGACTGCTGGGGGTTTTGTACAAGACGACCCATCAAGGAACGCCTCTCCTCTCATCGACGCTCCGGGCCCTTCTCATTCATACGGCCGACGAGGCCGGGCCCGCTCCGGGTCCCGATTATCGTTTCGGCTGGGGTCTGGTGAATGCGGAAAGGGCGGCGGCAATCATCCTCGCAGACAGCGGGGATGATCCCGGACGCGCCGGCATGATCGTGGAGACTGTACTTTCCGAGGGCACCTCATTTGAACTTCCTATCCATATCGAGCCGGGTGATCCTATTCGCGTGACGCTTGCCTGGACGGATCCGCCCGCGATCCTTCTGCCGGTGTCGCTGGACCAGCGAACAAGGCGACTCGTCAACGATCTGGAACTGGAAGTGACGGGACCCGACGGGACTCTGCTCCCGTGGACCCTCGATCCCGAGGATCCGGAGGCCCCCGCCGCTTCCGGTGTAAATGGCGTCGATAACGTGGAGCAGGTCGTCCTCGACCTCGCGTCTGGAGGAGACTACGTGGTCCACGTGTATCATTCCGGAGCCCTGGCATCCGGACTCCAGTCGTTCTCGATCGTGCTCGGCGAACCGGATATAGAGCGTACCGGAAACGCCGTTTTTACGGTCTCCGGAACGGTTCACCTCTCAGGCATAGGAATGAATCGGGTGCCGGTTCGTCTATCGGGTCCCGCAATCGCCTCGACCGAAACGACACCGGACGGGACCTATGCATTTTCCGGAGTCCCGCCCGGCACGTATACGGTTACGGCGCTCTCAGACCTGCTTTCGTTCAGGGAGCCGGCCAAGACTGTCACCCTCACGACCGAGGACGCCCGTCTCGATTTTGAAGCCGTCAGTCCTCTTTCGTTCGATGGATACTCACTCTTCGACAGCCAAAACCTACTCCAGCCGGACGAACTCGGTGGTGCCCGTTTCTCAGCCTCAATCTCGGCAGGTGGAGTCTATGGATGTACGCTCTTGTTCTCTACGCCGACGGCCGGCAACCTGTCGGGAGGGCGCGTAGTTCTGGACTGGAGCTTCGATCCCTATGTGGCGCCGTTCATCGGGATGAAGGCGAACGAGTTTCTCGATCTGGGCCGGGATTGGGTGATGACGAAATCCGTGGCCGGGCGCCTGCACAAGCGCATACCGGCCCTCTGGGTGGATCCGGCCTCCCCTCTCGGATATACGGCTCGAATTCCGTTTCGCGTCTACGCCAAGGACGAAAGCCTCATTCTCGCCGATACCCTGGACATTTCCGTTGACAGATCCGATGATGTAGCCCCGGGTATTTTTCCGATCATAACGGTCGAAGGTCGGGGCTATGCGCCTCCGGGCGGCGAGCTGGGCATCAGCGTGGCGCTCCTTGACGGCAGCCCGATCATATCGGTGTGGGCACATCTGCTCCGCCGCGATGATGAGTCGTCTACAATCGCCTCGATTCCCCTGTTCGATTCCGGAGATCTCGGAATGCACTGGGACGAAATAGAGGGAGACGGCCTTTTCAGCGGGGTGTTCGTTCCGCCGCTATCCGCGGAGTATAGATTGTCTGTATCGGCCGAGGATGCGTCAGGTAATCGCGCCACCCGCGTTACGGACATCCACTATTCGGCAACGCCCTTTGTCCGCGCTTCTGACGTGCTGCTCCTTGCACGAAACGAAAGAGCCTCGGCGACGAACCTTCACCGTGAAACGCTGAACGAGATCGGCGTGCCGCACGAGTTCTGGGAGTTCACGGTGCGGGGACAGATGCCCCGGGAGATCATGAACGCATACCCGATCGTGGTCTGGTCGCTACATGGCTCTCCATTGACGCGCCAGGAAGATAAGATCCAGCTCATATCCTATCTAGAATCGGGCGGACGCCTCATCCTGCTTGGTGAGCAACTGGTAAGCGGCACAGTCGATACGGGATGGCTGGAGGACGAATTCGGCGTTCTGTCGGTGGGCAGGGCGCCACGTGGAGGGATCGCCTCCGGACTCCTGCAGCCCGCCTTCTACGGCTTTACCGCGGCCCTGCGGGAGGACAGCAGAGCGGGGCTTTTTCAGCTGCAGAATTCGGCGATTCCCGTGCTGAGTCTTCTCGATCAAAAAGGGGGGGAAACCGGTGTAATCGGTGCGCTGTCAGAACGAGGTACGGGAAGACTCGTCGTGGCCGGAATCAGCCTGGCTTCGCTGGCTCAGCCGACGGCCAGACGGGAGCTGATGAGGCGGTTTCTCTTCGGTATTTCAGAGGATGTGCGGTTTCTTCCCGATCCAGAAACGGTCGATCTTCTGAGGCCCGCCGACGGCGCTTCGGATACCGCAATAAATGTCGAATTCGACTGGTCCATCGCACCGCTGATGTCGTATCGGCTACAGCTCTCGGACCGTGTCGATTTCAGTGATCTCCTCCTGGCCGATACGACGGTCTCATCCCCGCCAGTGCAGGTTCACAACCTCGTTCATGACACGCACTACTACTGGCGTATCCGCGCCGAAAACCAGAAGGGGCTAGGTGTGTGGTCGACGCCCTATTCGTTCCAAACCGAGCGGCTAAATGCACCGCCCTTTGTCGCCTCCTTCATCAGCGATCAGCTGCTGGCGGAAGGCGAATCCGATTCCCTGATACCTCTGTCCGGTATCTTTTCCGACCCCGACGGTGATCCGCTCACGCTCTCCGCTGCATCTTCCGATACCACCGTCGTCAGCGCCGAAATTAGAGACGGCGTCCTGGTCCTGACGCCCGTAGGACCGGGTAGCGCGACGATTGAGATTCGAGCCGAAGACGCCGCGAGCGAGTCGGCCCACCTGCAATTCGAAGTAACGGTGTTGGCCAACAGTATTCCGGCGGTCACCGAATCCTACGACGATATTCTGATCCTCGTCTCCGCGGATCCTCTGGTCTGGGATCTCTCGCTCGCTTTCGGTGACGAGGACGGCGATGCTCTCTCCTACGCCGCGTCGTCGTCGAATCCATCCGTGGCAATGGTCCGTGTCGAAGGGAAACGGGCCATACTCACCGCCATCGCGATCGGAGCCTCGACCGTAACGTTCTCGGCAGATGACGAACGAGGAGGATTCGCGTCGACTACGTTCGTCGTAACCGTCCGATCGAACGCCGCACCAATCATCGCAAAGACTCTTTTCGATATCGAAATGCTTATTTCGGCAGATTCGATTTCCGTCGACCTGGCAGATTTCCTTTCAGATCCGGACGACGATCCTATTTCTTATCTCGTCGAATCAGATCCTGAAGGAATTGTGGGGGCGACGCTTTCGGGATCGAGGCTGCTCATCCGGCCCCGCGCGCCGGGTCGAACAACGATCGAGGTCGTAGCAACCGACATATTCGGCTTTTCCGTGATGACCTCGTTCCGGGCGTCCGTTCGCACACAGGCTGCACTGTCTCGCGTCGGTCCCGATGCGCCCACACAATTTTCACTCCGTCAGAATTACCCCAATCCGCTTCGGGAGCAGACGACTTTCGTGTTCGAGATTCCGGAGCCGAGCCATGTCCGCCTCACCGTCTATTCGATACTGGGCACCGTGACGGCTGTGCTTTTAAGCGGACCGCTCGAACCGGGCAGATATACGCTCGACTGGATGCCCCGGACGCTCGCCAGCGGCGTGTACGCGTATCGGCTGGAGGCCGGAGGGTTCGCGGCGACCAGGCTGCTGTCGATCGTCAACTAACCGCTACTCGCTCGAACTCGATCTCCTACCGGTCGGGATAAGCATGGGGACTTCCCTGCGATATTTCTGGTACGTCTCTCCGAAGGCGTCGACCATATCTTTCTCTTCCAGGCGAATGGCGATCAGCATATAGACCGTCGTCACGGCCGCGAAGAGCAGATGTCCCGTCGTCATCACCGGAGCAGCCCAGAAAGCAATAATAAATCCAAGCAGAAGCGGGTGACGGATGAATTTGTAGGCGAATGCGGTCGTGAACTTCAGGTCCGTGTACGGTTTCCGCTTGAGATTCAAGTACACCTGCCGGAGGCCGAACAGATCGAAATGGTTGATCATGAAGGTCGACAGGAGCACCAACGCCCATCCGAACCAGAACAGAACGATAAGCACCGTCCCGAAAGCTCCGCCGTCCACGTTCCAAACGACGTCCGTCATGGGCTGCCATTTCCAGTACATCAGAATCAGGGCGCCGTTCGTAAGAAGCACGTAGGTGCTCCGTTCGATAGAGGCCGGTATGATCTTTGTCCACCATGCCTTGAAACCTGGCCTGGCCATGACGCTGTGCTGAATGGCGAAAATCCCCAGCAGAAGCACATTGACGAGCAGCGCCTGCCAAAACGGTCCAGCGACACCGCTGTCGATGGTTTTGGAGACATAGATGTTGCCCACAAAACCGATGGCGTACAAAAACGTGAGAAAAAAGACGACATACGAAACGACGCCATACACGAGTACGAGAATCCGGTACATGATGACCTCCGATGATGTTGATCCGTGTGAGTGTACCAGCCGGTGCAAGGCCTCCGTTTTCCTCTTTCCTTCCTTCCTAGGCTTCGAACGGCCATGCACTGATTACTGAAATAGTTTTTTATTTTCAAGTTTTGGAGTAAAATCGTCCCGCGCGAGCTACTCCACAATTAATAGCTACCGGTTGCGTCGCGGCTCCGGTACAGCGTACTTGAGCGCAATGGCTATCGAAACAGAGAACGCGCGAGGCGCCAGATGAATCGAAAAACGTCCATTTCAAGCCGTAAGGTGGTCCCGGTCCTGCTTATCACCGTCGCTCTCTCGATCCTATGCGCGAAGCGTGCCCAAGCCAGGCAGGACGGCGGCCTGAAGGTCGAAATATCCTACCCCGCCGATGCCAACGCCGGTCCCTTGACCGGGCGCGCATATGTCATCATCTCGGAGCACGGTGATCGCGAGCCCCGTCTTCAAACCGGCTTCGACCTTGCCACCGGTATCCCAATCTGGGGCAAGAACTTCTCCACGGTCACGGCGGGTGAGGCGGTCCTCATCGACGGCGAAGTATTCGGTTTCCCGTATGAAAGCCTCTCTCAACTCCCCGCAGGAGAGTATTACGTACAGGGCGTCATCAGCGTCTATTCAAAATTCGAACGCGCAGACGGTCACACGGTCTGGATGCACGACGACAGGTGGGAAGGTCAGCAGTGGAACACCTCTCCGGGCAATCTCTACAGCGACGTCCAGAAAGTCTATCTGAATCCGGATTGGCCGGAGACGATTCGCCTCTCGTGCAAGAACGTTATACCTCCCATCGAAGTCCCACCCGACACGGACTGGGTCAGGCGCATCAAGTTTCAAAGCCCGATGCTCTCCGAATTCTGGGGTCGGCCGATCTATCTCGGGGCGACGATATTGCTCCCGAAGGGATACGACGAGCACCCGGATTCCTATTATCCTGTCAACTACATCCAGGGACACTTTTCCCGGGGTAATCCGCATGGTTTCGGCGAGAATCCACCGACGAGCGAGAACGGCCGGGGCAGGAGCGGTCACGAGTTCTACAAGTATTGGGTCTCAGACGATGCGCCCAGAATGCTTGCCGTTACTTTCCAGCACCCGACTCCGTACTACGACGATTCCTATGCAGTCAATTCGGAAAACGTCGGGCCCTACGGGGACGCGATAATACAGGAGTTGATTCCGGCGGTAGAGGAGCAGTTTAGAATCATCAGAGAGCCCTACGCACGCGTGCTCTCGGGTGGATCAACCGGAGGCTGGGAGTCGCTTGCACTTCAGATTTTCAATCCGGACTTCTTCGGAGGGACGTGGTCGCTGTGCCCCGATCCGGTAGACTTCAGATACTACGAACTCATCAATGTGTACGAGGATGAGAACGCCTTTTTTAGAGTCTATAACGGCATAAAAGCGGAGCGCCCGGAAGCCCGTGATACAGACGGACAGGTGAGGTATACGGTCAGGCAAACCGCGTATTACGAACGGGTGCTCGGTGAGAATCATCGCTCCGGCGCCCAGTGGGCGGCTTGGGAAGCCTCCTATTCACCCATCGGGGAGGACGGGTTTCCGAAACCGCTTTGGAACTGGTACACGGGTGAAATCGATAATGAAGTCGGCGAATCCTGGCGCAAATATGACCTCCGTGACTACCTCGAGAAAAACTGGTCCTGGATCGGAGAGAAGCTCACGGGGAAGCTCCACATCTACACGGGCGATATGGATACGTATTACCTGAACAATGCGACGGTTCTAATGGAAGAGTTCCTCGAGAGCACCACGGATCCGTACTACGCAGGGGTCGTCGAGTACGGGGATCGCCAACCCCACTGCTGGGGACCCCGTGGAGCCGAGGCGTATGCAATGTATCGTGCCAAAATCATGGCGAATGCCCCCGAAGGCAGTGATCCGGCGCTCTGGAACTATTGAGAAGCCCTGCAGGGCAGCGTACGAGGTGCCGAGACCCGTTCCTCCCTTCTTGATTTTCGTCGAGTTAAACTTCTCGAACACATCCCGGCGACGGCAGGCTTTACGTCGAGTTCTCGAATTGTAGAACACAGACTGTATTTCTATCATGCGGTCGACCTGCACAGCCGGGCGCGCTCTGGTCCGGTCGGCCACGGTCTCCCGCCAATGTCCTGCCTGATATTTCATGCTTGCCCAGTATTTCATTCTGATCGGATACTTCCTGATTCTTTTCGGTATCGGAGTGTTCGCCGCCCGGAGAATCCATGATCTGGGAGACTACTTCGTCGGAGGAAAGCGCCTCGGATACTGGGTGGTCGCTTTCTCGGCGCGGGCGACAGGAGAGTCTGCGTGGCTGCTTTTGGGCTTGACCGGGCTCGGAGCCATGGTCGGACTGAGTGCAATGTGGGTGGTATTAGGCGAAGTACTCGGCGTAACGATCGCATGGTTTTTCATGGCAAAGCCTTTCAAACGCGCCACCGATCGATATGGATCGATCACGGTACCCGATTATCTGGTCAGCAAGTTT
Organism: Bacteroidota bacterium; assembly: GCA_022571135.1. Classification (GTDB taxonomy): domain Bacteria; phylum Bacteroidota; class Rhodothermia; order Rhodothermales; family UBA10348; genus JACZYK01. Next base: position 10,630 of record JACZYK010000008.1, on the reverse strand, counting down.
ACCGATGGAACACCGGCCACCGTTTCGCGCGCTCGTCTGATACGATGGCTTTCCGCGGGTGCACTGGCGGTGTTCGTGACCATTTATGTCAGCGCCCAGATTGACGCCACCGGCAAGGCTTTCGAAAGCTTCCTCTCATGGAATTATTACACTGGACTGTTGGTCGGATTCGGGATCGTCGTGCTCTATACGTTCACGGGCGGATTCATCGCTGTGGCCTGGTCCGATCTTTTCCAGGGCTCATTGATGCTCATCGGCCTCGTCGCCGTCCCGCTGTTTGCGTTCCTCTCGATACCAGCCGGAGAGAGCATTATCGACGGCCTTCTTGCGATCGATCCGGGGCTTCTCAATATCTGGGGCCCGGGTGGATTCACCCTGGAGAACATCCTGGTGATCGTCAGCTATGCCGCCATCGGTCTTGGATTTCTCGGATCGCCCCAGGTTTTTGTCCGGTTCATGTCCATACGTGGGGAGGACGAGATTCGCAAGGGCCGGTGGGTAGCCATCCTGTTCACACTTCTCACCGATACAGGCGCGGTCTTGACGGGTATTCTTGGAAGATATCTGCTCGTATCCCCGGGGCGCGACACGGAGCTTGTCCTCGGTGCTCTGGCGGAAGGCGTCCTGCCGATTCTTGTAGAGCATCTGTTTCCCGCCCTGGTAGTCGGTCTCTATATCGCCGCCGTCCTTGCAGCCATCATGTCGACCATCGATTCCCTCCTGGTCGTCGCGTCCAGTGCGGTAACGCGCGACTTCTACCAGCAACTGTACCACCCGGGGTTGAAAGATGCTTCACTCACAAGACTGTCGAGAGGCGTAACCCTGGTGATGGCCGTGATTGCACTGGGCATCGCGTTAACCGTCTCGTTCCTCTCACCGGAGAGAACCATTTTCTGGTTTGTCATTTTCGGGTGGTCGGGCATTGCCGCGACGTTCTGTCCGGTAATACTCCTTTCTCTTTTCTGGAAAGGCTACAGCTATCGCGGCGTCATTGCCTCCATGATAACGGGCTTTCTATGCGTTCCACTCTTCAAATTCGCCCTTCCTGCCCTCCCAGAAATCGGACATTATTTCGAAGCGGCGGGAGAAATGGCCCCGTCCGTACTATTGGCTCTCCTTGCCGGTATTCTTTTCAGCCGGCGTGAACATCCTCCAGAATGAACACCTGAATCCTGAATTAATGCGTGTTGTTGAGGCGATCCGTGTGACTTGTTAGGCATTTCACTCGCGTATTTGTAATTACGCATAAACGTATTCGGCCCTTTTGCGAGTACGTTCACTCACCAGCGAGGCAGATCCATGGGGGACGCACATCCCGATTCTCTGGAAAAAAGAGTAGATCAGCTGGAAAAGGCGTTTGAACGGCTTGAGCGCCTCACCGCCAGGCGTCTTCGTTCTGACGATACACGCGAGACCATCCCTGACGTCTCCGGCTTGATCCCGGGCGCGACTGAAAGCGTTCAGGTGTCGCCAGCGACGGCTCCCGAGACGGTCGCCCTGGACGAGAAACTGCGGGGCCGCGAAGATCGCACCCGGCCGTCTCCTACCGAGATTCAGGCCGAGATCGAGAGGCGCCGCGCCGATACGCAGACATCAAAGGGCTGGCTCGACGGTTTTTTGAGCACAGAGAACTGGCTCAACAAAGTCGGGATCGGGTTGTTGCTGTTGGGCTTGGTATTCCTTTTCAAGTACTCGGTCGATCAGGGCTGGCTCACACCCACCGTGCGACTTCTTCTTGGCGTCGTGCTCGGGATCGGGTTGATCTTTTTCAGCAGCCGGATATACGAGGAGCAAAGACATCTGAGCCTTGTGCTGTTTGGCGGTGGCATAGCCTCATTTTTTGTGACAGGATTCGCCGCCTTTCAGGTCTTTTCGCTCGTTTCCCATCCTGTCGCCTATGCGTTCCTCATCGCAGTGACGGTTATCACATTTCTTGTATCACTCAAGCAGGATGAACCGATTCTTGCTCTGGTCGGAGTAATCGGTGGTTTTGCCACGCCGTTTCTACTCTACACGGAGAGCGGGACACTGGCCGGGCTTATGATTTATTCGTCCCTGCTAATCGGCGGTGCATGCGCGATCTATTTATTCCAGGGGTGGAGATCGCTCCTGTGGTTGACGGTGCTTGGCGGCTGGTGCGTTCTGGGATTCGGGCTGATATCGTCCGCGCCATTCTCCGCGGACGAGGCCGCAAGCGACCGAATGCCAATGCAACTGGGTATCCTTTTCACCTGGGTCGTTTTTGCGGTGGTGCCTTTCTATCGAGAAATTCTGTCTGACAGGGACGCTCCGTCTCACCCGGCCCTTTTTTCGGGCGACCACCTCCTCGGGTTGTCAGAACAGCAACGTCTCTACCGGCGTCAACATCTCTTCGTACACTTCACGATAACGCCGTTGCTGATCCTCCTGTTTTCCGCTCCAATCTGGTCACTGTCTGATCTCGCGTCCGGGCTGATCATTCTGGCCGGTGCGCTTCTGTACGGGGGTGCGGCCCTGGCACAGTTCCGCAGGGAGGCATCGAAGGACTTCTACCCGTACCATGCGCTCGCCGGGGTGATTCTGTTCACGATTTCCCTGGCGGTGATGCTCGATGGCAAAACCTTGCTGTTCGCGCTCACTGCAGAAGCCGTGATCCTGCACGAAATCGGTCTTCGCTTTTTCGGGAGTGAAACGCGCGCGCTCTCGCACCTCCTGTTCGCTGTTGTCCTGGTTGGGCTCATAGAGCGGTTGTCGACTCCTTTCGGTGGAACACTCCCCTTCTTGAATCCGGATAGCCTGACGAACATGGCTGTTCTCGCGGCAGGAGCATTTGTCTCGATTCGATCGCCGTCGAGGACCGAAAAATTTATTTATGCTGGAGTTGTCCATGTCTGTTTGCTGGCTCTTCTGTATCAGGACCTGATCTTTCTGGAAAACGGTCAGGGAGTAGTAACCATCGTGTGGGGGGCGTACGCCGTCATCCTGTTCGTCCTTGGTCTAATCAGAAACGCTGCCCTCCTTCGAATTCTGGGGTCCGTGACTCTGCTCGTTGTCGTGACAAAACTGTTTATTGTTGACCTCGCCGCTCTCGAGACGATCTGGCGCATCCTCCTCTTCATGGGCTTTGGAGGTCTCTTCCTGCTTTTGAGCTACTTTTTCAAAAAACTTCTTGCGGCCGAAGAGGACACGGAATGACCTGAGGGCCGCGCACTTGCCCCCGGAAGAGTTTTTGCGGTATCAAGGTCGCTGAGGCATGGCGCAAGTACGACCTGACCGTTTATCTGAGAATGAACTGGGGGCGCCTCGATCCGTAACGCCGGGCGGCAACAGCGCGTGAAGCGGCAAGGGCATGCTATTTAACTTTTCCCGTAAATTGGCGGTTCGAGGGTGCGTTTTCGGCTCTTTTATGTTTTTTCTGCCGATTTAAGCACTGTAGATCGCGCCTGGTGCCGTATCCTCGGCCTTATTATCTGAACCATACGAGGGATGTCGTGGAGGACCGCACCGTTCGCGCCGCACTGATACAGGCCACCTTGACCGAGGACGCAACGGCGCCCACAGACAGGATCAAGGCATCAATGATCGACAAGCATGTCGCCCTCATAGAGGAGGCGGCGGGACAGGGTGCGCAGATCGTCTGCCTGCAGGAACTGTTCTACGGACCGTACTTCGGCGCCGAACAGAACGCCAAGTGGTATGAGATGGTCGAGCACATACCCGATGGAGACACGACGCGTCTGATGCAGGATCTGGCCCGTAAACACAAGATGGTAATCATCGCGCCCATGTACGAAGAGGATCTGACCGGTCTGTATTACAATACGGCTGCCGTAATCGAGGCGGATGGTACGTATCTGGGCAAGTTCAGAAAGATTCACATTCCGCATTGCCACCCGGGCTTCTGGGAGAAATTCTATTTCCGTCCCGGCAACCTTGGGTATCCGGTCTTCGACACCTCCGTCGGAAAAGTGGGTGTCTACATCTGCTACGACCGGCATTTTCCGGAAGGCTGGAGAGAGCTCGGATTGAATGGCGCTGAAATCGTGTTCAATCCGTCGGCTACGGTCGCCGGGCTGAGCGAGTACCTGTGGAAGCTCGAACAGCCGGCGGCGGCGTGCGCCAATATTTACTATATCGGTGCGATAAACCGCCCCGGACTGGAAGCTCCCTGGAATATCGGCGAGTTCTTCGGCACCTCCTACTTCGCCAATCCGCGTGGGCAGATCATCACGGAAGGACCTAGATCGGAAGATGCCGTCATTGTAGCCGATCTCGACCTGAACCTGATCAGAGAAGTGAGAAACGTCTGGCAGTTCTACCGGGACCGCCGGCCGGATACGTACGAAGCCATCACGCGCCCATAGTGGCGCCAACGCCCTGCGCTCCTGATCCGTCGTTACCCGTCTTTTTCCATGTCGAATCCGGACATCACACATTCCGTCCTGTACAACGAGGATCTGGCTCCCGTCTCTCTTGCCGATCGCTCGTGGAGCATGTGGGCCATCGCCGCGCTCTGGGTCGGAATGGCGGTCAACATTCCGACATATACGCTGGCGTCCGGTATGATCTCTCAGGGCATGAACTGGGGCCAGGCGCTATTCGTGATCGCGCTCGGCAACATGATCGTGTTGATACCCATGATCCTGAACGCCCACGCGGGCACGCGCTACGGTATTCCTTTTCCTGTGCTGCTACGCGCATCTTTTGGGACCATCGGAGCAAACATACCGGCGCTCATGCGGGCGCTGGTTGCCTGTGGGTGGTTCGGTATCCAGACCTGGATCGGTGGATCCGCCATCTATACGCTCCTCTCGGTGATTTTCGTATTCGAGCCGGCCGGAGCAGCCGAGATGCTGCCGGTAATCGGACTGTCGTGGGGCCAACTCTTCAGCTTCCTCTTTTTCTGGGCGATTAACATCGGTGTCATCCTGGCCGGCATCAATACCATCAAGTGGCTGGAAACACTCGCGGCGCCCTTCCTCCTCCTGATCGGGCTCGGACTGCTCTGGTGGGCGGTCTCGGAGGGCGGCGGTTTTGCTAAGGTGCTTTCTGAGGAGACGGTGGCTCTCGTTCGCGGAGGGCTCGGACAGGACTTCAACTTCTGGGCGGCATTCTGGCCGAATCTGACCGCCATGGTGGGCTTCTGGGCGACCCTGTCTCTGAACATTCCGGACTTTTCGCGATACGCCTTCAGTCAGCGCCATCAGATGCTGGGACAACTCATCGGTCTACCGACGACCATGACTCTTTTCGCTTTCATCGGAATCACCGTGACCTCGGCGACCGTCCTCATTTTCGGCGAGGTCATCTGGGATCCGGTTCTGCTGCTGGGACGATTTGAGAGTCCCGTGGTGATTGGCTTCGCACTCTTCGGCCTCACCATCGCGACACTTTCGACCAATATCGCCGCGAATGTTGTCTCTCCGGCGAATGACTTTTCAAACCTCTGGCCGCGTGTAATCAATTTCAAGCGCGGAGGAATCATCACCGGAATCATTGGAATTATCATCTTTCCCTGGAAGCTCTACTCCGATCTTTCCAACTACATCTTCACCTGGCTGATCGGCTACAGCGCACTGCTCGGCTCCATCGGCGGCGTAATGATCGTCGACTACTTCGTTCTTCGGAAGATGCGTCTCCATGTAGACGAGCTGTATCGCCGGGTCGGGTTGTACTCTTTCGGAAAACGGGGAATAAACTGGAGGGCTCTTGCGGCCATCGCGATCGGCATCATTCCGAACATTCCCGGTTTTCTGGACCAGGCTTCCGGCGGAACTATCTCCGTCCCGGACATTTTCAAAACGATATATACGTATACCTGGTTTGTGAGCTTCTTTCTCGCCGGCTTCTCCTATTTCGCTTTCAGCCGACTCTTCCCTTCGGAAGCCGGCTTCGCCGCCGAATCCGGTGAACCGAATAACTCGATAAAGATATCATGACTGAAACACAGACGGTAGACCGGGCGTCGATGCCTGCATGTGACTATAAGCCTCGGCCCTACGTGGGACCGCCGCGAGACGAGATCCGGCGGCTTCGCCAGCAGTACGTACACCCGTCCGTTTTCGCGCTTTACAAAGATCCCATCATGATCGTCGATGGCCACATGCAATGGCTGTTCGACGAATCGGGGCGGCGTTATCTGGACATGATCGCAGGGATTGTAACCGTATCGTGTGGTCACTGTCATCCAAAAATCGTAAAACGAATTCAGGAACAGGTGGGTACGCTGCAACACGCGACGACCATCTATCTCCATCCGCTTCTGCCGTTGCTCTCGCAGAAACTGGCGGAGAAAATGCCACCGGGGCTGGATGTGACCTACTTCGTCAACAGCGGAAGCGAGGCCGTAGAACTCGCGATCAACATGGCGAGAGCATATACGGGACACACCGACGTCATCGCCGTAAGAAATGCCTACCACGGGATGTCTTCGACATCGGCAGGATTGACTTCGCACCATACATGGAAGCGGGACATGCCACTGGGTGCTCGAATCCACCATGCACTCTGTCCGGATCCCTACAGGAATCCCTTCGAAGGCACGCCCGAGGAAATAGCCAGCAAGAGCGCCGTAGAAATCCGGGACCTGATCCGGTTCTCAACCCCGGGACAGGTAGCAGCGTTCATCGCCGAGCCGATCCAGGGCGTGGGAGGGGTCACGCAAGGGGCTTCGAACTATCTCTCGGAAGCGTATGCGATAATCCGCGAGCATGAAGGGCTCTGCATCTCGGATGAAGTCCAGACCGGTTTTGGGCGCACGGGAGATCACTACTGGGGCTTTGAGCACTACGGTGTCACGCCGGATATGGTCGTTCTGGCCAAGGGAATGGGCAACGGAGTTCCGATAGCGGCTGTGACGACCCGCCGCGAAATTGCAGAGGCGTTTACGTCGCGCCTGCATTTCAACACGTATGGTGGAAACCCGGTGAGCATGGCGGCGTGCCTGGCCGTCCTCGAAGTCATCGAGGAGGATGGTCTGCAGGAGAATGCCCGCGTCGTGGGCGAGTGTCTGAAGGCCGGCCTCCTGGAGCTCCAGAAACGTCATCCCCTCGTCGGCGATGTGCGGGGGATGGGACTCATGCTGGGCGTGGAGATCGTCAGCGATCGTGCCACCAAAGAGCCCGGTACCGCCGAGACGGCCAGAATCCTGGAAGAATCGAGAGAACGGGGCGTACTTTTAGGAAAAGGTGGGATCTATGGCAACGTGCTTCGCATCAAACCCCCGATGTGTATATCACGAGAGGATGCTGAATTCACGATCGCCATTCTGGATGAGGCATTTTCTGCCGTGGAGGCAGGGCCTGTTAACAGGCCCTAAATTAGCCGAGGTCGCAATGAGATTTGACAAGATTATCGCCGGTGGCACCGTCGTCACGCCGGGTGGCGCACAGAAGGCCGACATCGGCATTTCCGGAGAGAAGATCGCTGCCATCGGATCCAATCTGGTCGCGGGCGGCAACAGCACGCACGTCATCGACGCGGGCGGCCACATCGTTATTCCGGGTGTTCTCGACGTACACGTGCACCTGGCGCTGCCGTTCTGCGGAACGGTATCGGCAGACGACTATGTGACCGGGACGCGGGCTGGCGCACGGGGTGGTGTCACGACGCTCATCGATTTTGCCATTCCGTATGAAGGAGACTCCCTGGGCGACGCCGCGGATAACTGGCACGAAAAAGCCCGGGGCAAGTCGCTCATCGACTACACTTTCCACATCTGTATTACCCGTTGGGACGAGCACAAAGATCAAATAAAAGGGATGATCGAGCGCGGGTTCTCCACGTTCAAAGAGTTCATGATCTACGAGTCTGAGGGCTGGCAGTCAGACGACAGGGCCCTGTTCGGAACGCTCGAGAAAATGAAGGAGTTTGGCACGATGCTTCTCGTCCACGCCGAATCCGCTCGCGTGCTCGACGAGCTGATCGAGCGGCATCACACACTCGAGTTGATGGAAGAATACGGTGCGATGCTCCATCCCATGACCCGGCCGAACTTCATCGAGGCCGAGGCCATTCAGCGGGCCGTCATGTGGAGCGAGATCACGGGAGGGCAATTGTACATCGTGCATATGTCCACGGGAGAGGGCGCCGATATCGTCAAGGATGCTCAGATGCGGGGTGTTCCCGTACTGGCCGAGACCTGCGCCCAGTATCTCGTCCTGGATGACTCCGTTTTCGAACGCGAAGATGGGCACCTGTTTGCCTGTTGTCCGCAGGTTAAGAAGCAAAAGGATATTCAGCGCCTCTGGAAAGGTATGAGAAGCGGGGAAGTCTCCGTCGTTTCGACCGATACGTGCACTTTCTCGCGGAAACAGAAGGCGATGTGGGAAGGAGACTTCACAAGGATTCCGATGGGTCTTCCGGGACTCGAAACGCTGCTGCCGATCCTCTATACCCACGGCGTGCGCTACGGGCGCATTTCGATCGAAGAGATGTGCCGGAAGCTATCCACCAATCCTGCCCAGATTATGGGTCTCTACCCGCGCAAGGGTGCCATTCAGGTAGGGGCCGACGCCGACATGGCGATCATCCACCCCACCCATGAAATCAAGGTCGATCCGGCTGCGATGGAAACCAATGCCGACTGGTCGCCTTATGACGGTTGGTCGCTTGCAGGATTTGCAAGGACGACGCTTTCACGGGGAGAAGTTATCGTCAACGACTATAAAATTGTCGGCGAGCCGGGCCGCGGGCAGTGGCTCCCGCGAAAAACAGCCGGATTGGCCGCTGTGGAATCCGTTTCCTCCGTAAATTCTGAAATCTAATCTGCTGGGGTTTGCGTTATGAGCGAACTGTTGACCACTTCACTGCTGCCGAATGTGATCGGCGGCCAGCGGGTGCTGAGCCCATCTTTGAGAACACTGCCGGTCACGGAGCCGATGACCGGAGAAATCATCGCCGTTGTGCCTCTGTCTGGAGCGGACGAGCTGGATGCAGCCGTCAACGCTGCCCGAGAAGCACAGGTTGAGTGGGGACGGACGCCCCTGAAAGACCGTGTACAGGTCCTTTTCAGGATGAAGACGCTCGTGGAGGCCGAGCAAGATCATCTGGCTGAAATTATCACCCGGGAAAACGGTAAGACACGAGCCGAATCGCTCGGGAGTGTGCTGAGGGCGGTCGAGTGCCTGGAATTTGCAGCGAGCCTCCCACAGATCGCAACCGGAGAGGTGCTCGAAGTGAGCAGGGGCGTCGAATGCAAGACCATGAGATATCCGCTGGGGGTTACGGGTGTGATTACGCCCTTTAATTTTCCGTTCATGGTGCCACTCTGGATGATTCCGATGGCCCTGGGCCTGGGCAACGCGGTGATTCTGAAACCCTCCGAACAGACACCGCTCAGTGCGATCGAGATCGCCCGGCTGCTGGAAGCCTCAGGGCTACCTCCGGGGGTGTTTTCTGTGGTGAACGGAGATCGGGAAATCGTCGAGGCCATGTGCGATCACCCAGGAATTTCGGCGATCGGTTTCGTTGGCTCCACACGCGTCGCGCGCAAGGTCTACGAGAGGGGCGTGGCAGCCGGAAAGCGCATTCGTGCGCTCGGAGGAGCGAAGAATCCTCTCGTCGTCGTCCCGGATGCAGATCCCGAGATGACCGCTGCAAATGTTGTAGCGTCGGTGACCGGGTGTGCGGGCCAGCGGTGCATGGCCGCCAGCGTTCTTCTGGCTGTTGGCGATGTCGACCACATATTGGCGCTTATCAAGGAGAAGATGGAGGCGCTTGTCCTCGGCACCGATATGGGAGCCATTATCAGCCAGGTCGCTTACGAGCGGATTACCGGCTATCTGGACAGGGCTGAAGCCGGCGGAGCGCAGCTCCTTCTCGACGGCAGAAACGCTTCCCTTGACGAAGCGCCGGAAGGAGGTCTGTTTCTGGGAGCGAGCATCATCGATCATGCCTCTCCCGAACACGAGACGTCCTGTGACGAAATATTCGGTCCAACGCTTACGGTGATACGTTGCGACACGCTGGACGAGGCCATCGCAATCGAAAACGACAATCCCTACGGAAACGCGGCTGCGATTTACACGTCCTCGGGCGGGACGGCCCAGTACTTCATCGATCGCGTAGAGGCTGGCATGGTAGGGGTCAATATCGGTGTGCCGGTTCCGCGAGAACCATTCGCTTTCGGAGGGTGGAACGCCAGCAGCTTCGGCGGCGGAGACATCACCGGGCCTTCGGCGATAGACTTCTGGACGAGAACCAAGAAAATCACGACAAAATGGTCGGATCGGTATCGCAGCAACTGGATGAGTTGAGTGATTCCTAACCCAAACCTGCCCGCATGATCGAGAGGACAAGACTTTCCGCCCAACAGCTGGCCGAGAACTTCGCCGACGACCCGAGCTATCACGTGCCGCGGATCGACTGGCAGCGGTCCTCGCGCCGGGTGCTGACCATGGCCCGGGTCGACGGCATCCCGCTCGACGACCGGGCCGCCCTGCTCGCCGCCGGCCACGACCTCACGGAGGTGCTGACCAAGGCGGCGGCGATCTTCTTCAACCAGGTGTTCCGCGACGGCTTCTTCCACGGCGACCAGCACCCGGGCAACATGTTCGTCGACGCGAGCGGCAACATCGTGGCGGTCGACTTCGGCATCATGGGCCGGCTCGACCGCAAGACCCGGACCTTCCTGGCCGATATGCTGCTGGCG
>JACZYK010000216.1 GCA_022571135.1 Bacteroidota bacterium | reverse complement strand
CTGGAAGGCCAAGGAAGTATACTTGCGGGCCGTACCTGGAAGACTTGTGATCCGTCAGAGACATTCGATTCATGAGAAAATTCGCGATCTGTTGCTTAATCTTGATGCTCTGGATCTTGGGTTAGACTATGGCGGTCTTCCTCGTCGGCCTCTGACGCCAGACGTTCGAGTACATCAGGCGAGCTTGCGAATGTCGCATCCCATCGCGTGCTTCATCTTCTATTTCTTCGAGTATGAGCGGCGGCAAAAGCCGTGTCGCGCCTTAGTGAAAGCTAATGCATTACCTATATATGCCGAGTAGTCAGAGACAGAAGTGCTCTGTCCACGAGTCTGGTCCATGCTGGTTGTAGCAAATCATGGACGGCATGTACATGCGACCCGGGCCACCAAGGCTGCCGGATTCGCAGCCGAAACTGCCGGATGGCGACTCGTGCCGACTCATCTCGGTCTCTTTCTTCTCACAACAGAATTTGTATTTCTTCCTGCTGCCGCGTGGACATGGAGAAATCCGTTCTATCTTCGCCATGATTGCTCCGTCCCTCAGTTCTTTATCACATCTTTGTGTCGGGTGTAGAACGGATCGGCAATCGCCGGACGGAGCTTTGAGCGTGCACCAGCAGAAACGACCTGCACACGCGTACGATGTACCTGTGCGTGCTCGGCCAAGCTGAAGCTATCCAGCTTCGCAATAATACATGACCCAGTCAAGAGGCCTTTATTCGTTGTTCTAGCAAAGGCGGGTGATTCTTCAGGAGCTGGTCGATCATACTCAGAGAGACTCTGTAACAGACTGTGCTGCGCTCGTCGCGAGAAGTAAGGACGGCGAAGCGGACGCGACTCCTCATGTATATTGGCCAATGTCCGGCCTGATGTGGCCGTACGCCTGCTCACGAAGCTCCGAATCCGGCGCGCATCCGTCGGAGCCGCGATGCCGAACCCCGAATGGACCGGAGCATGAACTGATCGACACGCAACCGATGACCCGATCGTTTTTTCGGCTGCCGCGGACCGTGCTCGTGCTGGGAGCCGTCTCATTCATGAACGACGTCGCCAGCGAGATGGTCACGCCGCTCCTTCCCATTTTCCTCACATCGACGCTGGGTGCGGGGCCGGCCGTGCTTGGATTGATTGAAGGGGTCGCTGACGCTACAGCCAGTTTGCTCAAACTGTTTACTGGAATGGTGGCGGACCGAACCGGTCGCTGGAGGATCTTCGTTCGAGTAGGCTACGCCATTTCTAATGTGGCCCGGCCGCTTGTTTCTCTGGCGGGGACCTGGGGAATTGTCCTTGGCCTTCGATTCCTGGATCGGCTCGGCAAGGGTACGAGAAGCGCACCGAGAGACGCCACGATCGCCGATTCCGTTGCAGAGAGGGATCATGGCAAAGCGTTCGGATATCACCGCGCCATGGACCACGCCGGGGCAAGCCTGGGGCCGGTCATTGCGTTCGCACTCCTGGCCTACGGCTTGACGTTGGAGCGTGTCATCCTTCTTTCAGCCGTGCCCGGCGTCCTCGTTCTGATCATCGTATGGCTCGGTCTCATGAAAATGCCCCTCGAGCGAAAGGAGACACGATCGGTCTTCCACTGGTCGAAGCTGAGTCCGGATTTCAAACGCCTGGTCGCGGCTGCGGGAGGAGTCGCCTTCGCGGCGGTCCCCGATGTGCTACTCATTTTGTGGGTTTTCCGGTCCGGGATCCACGTAGCGTGGGTTCCGCTGCTCTGGGCCATTGCTAATGTAGGTCGGATGGGTTCGGTCGCGATATCAGGTATGCTTTCGGACCGGTATGGTCGAAAGACGATTATGATTTCCGGATGGGGCGTACGGGTCGTTATGCTCGTCGTGTTGGCGCTGGCACCGGGTACCCCGACCTGGGCATGGCCCCTATTTCTGGTCTATACGGCGGTGACCGCCTGGACGGAGAGCGTCGAGAGGGCATGGCTTTCTGATCTGGCACCATCGGGAAAAAGAGCGACCGTATTCGGCGCCTTCCATATGGTGACGGGCCTCGCCGTTCTGCCCGGAGCGATCCTGATCGGATCCCTCTGGGAAGTATTCGACATGAAAACTGCGTTTCTTGCCTCGGCTTTCATGACGGCCATATCGGCGGCTTATCTGTTCAGTGCAGCCGGTCGGTTGAAGACGGGCGAGGCTATCTCGGACTCCGACTGACCCGTCCGAACCTGTGTATACAAAAAATGGACAACAATCGTCAAATTCGATGACTGAAATAAACGCAAGACTTCGCCTTTCACGAGAAGAGATGAGGCGACTGGGATACGCGGTCGTCGATACGCTGGTCGATTACCACGATGCCAGGGAAAAATGGGATGTCTCAAGGGTTCCGAGTCGCGCCGATCTGGCGGAGAAGCTCTCCGAATCGATACCTATGACGGGATCAGACCCGCTTTCCGTACTTCGCCGATTCGAGGAGGAAATTGTACCCAATATTTCTCACGTCGACCATCCGCAGTTTTATGCCTTCGTCCCGGGACCCGGTAACTTCGTCGGCGCCATGGCGGAAACGCTGGCCGCCGGATTCAACGTATTTGCGGGGACATGGCTTGGAGGGGCGGCGGCGACCGAGACCGAACTCGTCGTCATCGAGTGGTTGAAGGAGATCTGTGGCTTGCCGCCGAGTTTCGGTGGCCTTTTCGTGAGCGGAGGATCGGTGGCCAACCTGACGGCGCTCGCCGCTGCCCGGCATCACCTTCTGGGGGAATCTTTCTCGAAGGGCGTCGCATACTGCTCGGACCAGACCCACTCGGCGGTGGACCGGGCGTTCAGAATTCTGGGATTTCCATCGGGTAGTCTGCGCCATCTCCGGGTCGATGATCGCTTCAGGTTGGATATGGCCGCCCTGGAAGAGGCGATCGCCGCGGACCTGGCAAATGGAATGAAGCCGTTCTGCGTGATCGGAAACGCCGGCACGACGAATACCGGCGCCGTCGATCCATTGGACGAGCTGGCATCGTTTTGCAGCGCCCGGGATCTGTGGTTTCATGTGGACGGCGCTTACGGTGCGTCTGCAGCCATCTGCGAAAGGGGCCGGAAAGTACTGACAGGACTTGAAAAGGCCGATTCTATCGCCCTGGATCCTCACAAGTGGTTATTCCAGCCTTTCGAAACCGGGTGCGTGCTCGTACGCAATCCGGTGCTTCTCAGAGAGACCTTCAGGATCCTGCCGGAGTACATGCAGGACACCGTCCGCGAAAGCGAAGAGGTGAACTTCTGCGACTACGGCGTGCAACTGTCGCGCAGTTTCCGCGCGCTTAAAGTCTGGATGTCGTTTCAGGTGTTCGGACGGGACGCATTCGAGGCCGCCGTCGAACACGGCTTCGAAATGGCGGAGTATGCCGAGGAGAGCATTTTGCGGCGAGAGGACTGGGTCATAGCATCAGCCGCAACCATGGGCATCCTGTCTTTTCGGTATGCGCCCCCCGGGATCGCGCCCAGGGACCAGGACCGGATCACGCTGGAGGCGTCCAGGCGGCTCCATGCGAGTGGGAAAGCGATGGTCTCGACAACGACGCTGAAAGGGCGATCGGTTATCCGTATGTGCCCGATCAATCCCTCCACGACGAGAGAAGGCATCGACCGCACGATCGATCAGCTGGAGGACATCGCCCGCGGGCTCCGAACGCGTTAACGCCGGATGCGCGTTACGCTCCGTACGATCCACCTCTCCGCTGACATCGAATGATCCTGGGGATTGACGCGTCGAATAAATGAGCGCGGAGGGAATACAGCGTCGTTCTCCGGTCAGGCTCCGGGCGGCCGGGTTATCGCGCTTCGTCAATTTCCGAGCGATGCCGCGATTTCATCGAGACGTTCCTGTATTTCCGTCTCCGGCAGCCACCTGCCCCGAACCATCACCCCCGATCTTCTGGCCACGTTGCGTATGTCTTCCAGCGGATTACCGTCCACGAGGATCATGTCCGCCCTTTTTCCGACCTCGATCGTGCCGAATTCATCCTTGTCCTCGAAGTACCAGCCCACGTTGAACGTACCCGACTTCAAAACCTCGTAGGGCGTCATGCCGGCCTCGATCATCCGGACGATTTCGCGATGAAGAGAAAATCCGGGGACGCTGAACTGCTGCGGCGCGTCGGTCCCCATTAGGATGCGTACACCTCCGTCGTTCAAGGCCTTGAGCACCCGCATTCGAGCGGCTGCGATATTCATGGCCGCTCCGGCGTCGTACCCTGGCTTGTTCACCCGGTTATTGAAAGCGTTGATCCAGCTCTCGACCGTGCTCGAGGGCACATAGCGGAGTTCCGGGAAGGCTCTCATCGCGTCCAGATCCGCGACGCCGAGAATGGTTTCCCAGAGAACCATGGTCGGAACGACCCAGGCGTCCGCTGCTTTTGTTCTCTCGACGATTTCCTCAAGACGGGATTCGTCGACGGGCCCCTTGTCTCCTTCCAGGTGCTCGACGTAGCCGTCCAGGTGATCGAACGTCTGCTGGTTCATCTCGATGGCGTGAGCGAGACCGACGTCAACCGGCACGTGACCCCCGAAACGGATGCCCACTTCCTTCGCCGTATTGGCCACCGCGTCGTACTCGGCGCGCGTCAGTCCCGGATGGATTTTGAGCAGATCCCATCCCTGAGCGAACTGATCGCGGACGCGCCTTTCAGCCTGCGCGGGCGAGCTGACCGTGTTTCCGTTGAAGCTGGGTCCGGCCAGATAAAGCGTCGGAGAAAGGATTTCTCCTCTTTTCGCGCGTTCTCTGAGCTCGAGCTGACTCGGATACCCGAGCATTCCCCGAACCGTCGTAATTCCGTTTGCCACGTAGAGGAAAAGCACCCGCTCGATCTCCGAGTCGGGACTGGATGGGGGCGGAATATGACCATGCATTTCGGCGAGCCCCGGGATCAGGAATTTTCCCGCTCCGTCGATCAGAACGGCGTTCTCCGGAATGGAAACCTCTTCGGTGGGACCGATGACAAGTATGCGATCACCCCGCACGATCACGGTTTGATTCTCCAGGACGCGTTCGCTGTCCATCGGAATAACGCTCACGTTTACGAAGGCAACGACGTCCTTTCTGGGGGGCGAATTTTCTCGCTCCGAAGACGCAGGTCCGGTAAAAAGAAGTGCCACAAGGAACAGATGAGTCAGAAAAGCGATCATGGTAGGGGTCCTCCAGCCGTCTGTAGACGAATGATCCGTGGACTGAGC
>JACZYK010000215.1 GCA_022571135.1 Bacteroidota bacterium | reverse complement strand
CGATTTATTTTGACTTTTGCACACGGAATGGATAAATATTTACCTGCTTGTTAACAAATATTCTCTCTAATCGCGATTTTAGGAGTGGTTTTTGAGTTCGAGATGTCACCGCCTGTACGATACTTATAGTATAAAACTGACCGCCAACCATGGATCGCGTTCTGCGTCGCATCATTCTCATGGGTCTCCTCCTGCCGAGTTTGCTCTCGCTCGCAACCGGTCATATTCAGACCCTGGATCCGGAGAAAGCCATAACGCAACTCCTCCACGACGTCTGGGGATTTGACGAAGGACTCCCGCAGAACACCGTCCAGGTCGTTCTGCAGTCGATCGACGGCTATCTCTGGCTGGGCACGGAGGAAGGCCTGGCGCGTTTCGACGGGCGCGACTTTGTGATCTTCGATAGAAGCAACACGCCCGCACTGGAACAGAGCCACAATGTCCTGGCCCTGTACGAAGATTCGGAAGGGACGTTATGGATAGGTACGGATGGAGGTGGCCTCGTTCGGTATACTGACGGGGTGTTTACCCCTTTCGACGTGGACACAGGCCCGAAAGGCGAGAACGTCAGCACGATTGCGCAGAGCATGGACGGTACGTTGTGGATCGGCACCTGGGAGGCCGGGCTGTTCGCGTGTACCCGGTTCGGCTGCGACAATTTTGGAGAAGATGCGGGTCTCTCCAGTAAAATTCAGACCATTGAAGTAGACGATTCGGGAGCTGTCTGGATCGGCACGAGTACCGGACTCGTCGTTTCACCACCGGGAAGCACACGGACTTTCGAGTATGTAGACGGACTTCGAGACGACTTCGTCCAGACCATCTACCTCGATCGCTCCGAGGTTATATGGGTGGGCACGCACGCCGGACTGTTTCGCATCGACGACGGGACCGCGACTCGACTTGGGCCGGAAGACGGTTGGCCATCAGAAATCGTCTGGGCCATCACGCAAGACCGCACGGGGAGCCTCTGGTTCGGCCTCGATCAGGCCGGGCTGGTTCGCTTCCACGAAAACAGGTTTGACGCTTTTACGCCGGCCGACGGCCTCTCCGCAGAACGAGTCCTGTCTCTCGTTGAGGATCGCGAAGGCAGCTTGTGGATCGGGATGGCCTACGGTGGACTCAACCGTTTGAGGGACGCCGCCTTTACGACGTGGTCCGAGAGTGAAGGTCTCGCAGGCGACGCCGTCACCACTATTTTTGAAGATTCCCAAGGCACCGTCTGGGTTGGAACGTTCGGAGGCGGCGTCAGCCGGCTCCGAAACGGATCCGTCGAGTCGATCACTACAGCCGACGGATTATCCAGCGATGTGATCACGAGCGTGTCCGAAGACGGTCGGGGTAATCTGTGGATCGGCACGCTGGACGATGGCCTCAATCGCTTAAGGAACGGTCGCATCCTGAATTACAGCACGTCGGACGGTCTGACGAGCAACTCTATCTATGCGCTCTACACCTCTTCGGACGGGAGTCTGTGGGTAGGGACGGGCGATGGACTGAACAGAATCGATGATTCCGGGATCACGTCGTATACGGTCGAGGATGGCCTGTCGGAAAAAGACATCACGGCTATCGCGGAAGACAGCAGCGGTGCCATTTGGATCGGTACGTACTCCAAGGGACTCAACCGGCTCAACAATGGTCGATTTACCCATTTTACGACGGACGACGGCCTTGGGAGCAATAAGATTTCAGCTCTGCACATAGATGAATCGGGGACCATCTGGATCGGTACGCGCGGAGGAGGCCTGACCAGGTACACCGACGGCCAGTTTCTAACCTTCACACGTCGAGACGGCCTGTTCGACGATATAATTTTCCAGATCCTCGAAGACGACTACGGATATCTCTGGATGGGGTGCAATCGCGGAGTATTCAGGATTGCAAAGTCCGAGTTCGACGATGTGGCTCGCGGGATCAGTAACGCCGTGCACTCCGACGTGTTCGGAACGGACGACGGCCTGAAGAGCCGGGAAATAAACGGCGGAGTGCAGCCGGCTGGCTGGAAGGGCAGAGACGGCCGACTCTGGTTCCCATCGGTCGCCGGAGCCGCTGTCATCGATCCGGGAGATCTTCGCCGCAACGAGATCGTTCCCCCGGTGCTGATTCAGGAAGTACTCGTAGATAATGTGCCGGCGAATCTCAGGGGAGCCATGGAACTGGCTCCGGGCATGAAACGGATCGAGTTCCATTATGCCGGGCTCAGCCTCATCGATCCGGAAGCGGTTCGTTACCGTTACCGGCTGGAAGGCTACGAGGACGAGTGGGTGGCGGCCGGAGATCAGCGTGCCGCAACGTTCACGAACGTGGATCCGGGAACGTACATTTTTCACGTGACCGCGATGAACAACGACGGCGTCTGGAACGAATCCGGCGCCATTCTGGCCTTCACGGTCGCCCCCTTCTACTATCAGACGGCTCTGTTCTGGATTCTCATCGCAGGCCTGATCATCGGACTCGTCGTCGTCGGGCACGCCGTCAGAGTACGGAATCTGACGCTCAGAAAACGCCAGCTCGAGGAGATGGTCGAAACGAGGACACGCGATCTACAGGCCGCGAAAAAACTAGTGGAAGCCAAAACCGAAGAGCTCAAAAACTCGCTCCGGGAAAAAGACGTATTGTTGCGCGAGGTTCATCACCGTGTCAAGAACAATCTGCAGATGATATCGAGCCTTCTCCAGCTCCAGTCGAAGCAGATCCGCGATCCGAAAACACGCGCGTTGTTCCAGGAGTGCCGCGATCGTATCTATTCGATTTCGATGATCCACGAGCGGCTATACCAATCCGATGAACTGGCCGAATTGGATTTCAAAGGCTATCTGAAGGGTATAACAGAACAGCTCCTCCGTTCGTATGACTTGACCCAGGACCACATCAATCTGGTTGTCGAAACGGACGTCAGCCATCTGGACGTGGATCAGGCGATACCCTGTGGGCTGATCGTCACCGAACTTGTCTCCAATGCCCTGCGGCACGCATTTGTGAATGGCGAGACCGGAAATCTATCCGTTATCTTTACACGCGAGGACTCTCACTACCTCATGAACGTGGAGGATGACGGTTGTGGTCTTCCTCCGGGATTCGAACCGGGAGTGGGTAACTCGCTGGGTCTCAGTCTTGTGGTCGCCCTCGTCGACAGACTGGGAGGTGAATTCCAGGCCACGGACCTTTGCATCGACGGAAAGAAGGGCAGTCTCTTCCAGGTGACGTTTCCCGTGGATCGATATACGACGTCCTCGGTCGCTGTTGACGAGATCGCATACACCTAGCCATGCCGCCAAAAGTTCTAATTGTCGAAGACGAGGTTATCACAGCCCTCGAACTGCGTTACCATCTCGAACAACTCGGGTATGAGGTTGTCGAAACCGTCTCGTCGGGCGAGAAGGCCGTCGAGCGGGCGATTGAACTGGAGCCCGATCTGCTCCTCATGGACGTGCGTCTCGAAGGTCCGATGGACGGCATCGAAGCGGCCCGCGAAATAAGAACCCGGATTGACGTTCCGGTCATATTCCTCACCGCCTTCGGAGACGAAGCAACCCTGTCGAGGGCTAAGGAGACGGGTCCCTTCGGGTACATATTGAAACCTTTTCAGGAGCGCGAACTCAGAGCCACCATCGAGGTTGCGCTGACCAAGCATTCATCGCACCACAATCTCCAGCAGAGCCGGGACGACCTCGAACTGATACTGGACGGTCTTCAAATCGGCACGGCAATCACGGATGATTCCGGGTGCATGACGTTCTTCAGCCGCGTTGCAAGGCGTCTCCTGGGTTATGAGGAGGATGAGGGTCTGGGTCAGCTCTGGCACGACGCGTTTCCGTTTCCGAAAGAAACCATCCGCGAACTCCGGAGGTTGGTCACGGGCGACGACGAAAAACATGAACGACTTCCCGTCAAAGTCTCCCTGCCTAGAGGCAGGCAGTACAGGATGGAAGTAGACGTCCAGATAGATCCGAGAAATCCAGACCGGCGGATATTCGTCTTCTACGATGTCACGGAAGTATATGACCTTCGCCGTCAACTGGACCACAGAGCACATTTCCATGATCTCATTGGAGAGAGTGAAGCGATGCGGTCGGTCTTTCAGCAGATCGAGGCCGTCGCAAGCGTGGACACTACGGTTCTGATCGGGGGAGAGACCGGGACCGGCAAAGAGCTCGTTGCCAGAGCCATTCACAAATCCAGCCATCGAAGCCAGAAACCGTTTGTCGCTGTTAATTGCGCCGCACTGACCGAAGCGCTTGCAGCGAGTCAGCTATTCGGCCACAAACGTGGTGCGTTTACCGGTGCGGTAAGCGATGAGAAAGGGCTTTTCGGCGTAGCCGACGGAGGTACGCTTTTTCTGGATGAAATCGGAGACATCCCTCTGGACGTACAGGTCAATCTGCTTCGGGTGCTCGAAGAGAGGACGGTAACGCGGGTCGGGGAAACCAAGCCCCGTAAGGTCGATGTCCGAATCGTCGCCGCATCCCATCGGAATCTACCGGCCGAAGTGGAGGCCGGCAGGTTTCGCGTAGACCTGCTCTATCGCATTCGGGTGGCGAGAATTGACTTGCCGCCCCTGCGTGAGCACCAGTCCGATATTCCTATCCTGTTGCAGGCATTTTTGACCCAGGCCAGCGCTCGAATCGGCCACGAAATCCATGACATTGGTAAAGATGCGATTCGCTGTCTCATCGACTACCCCTGGCCGGGAAACGTACGCGAACTCCGCAATGCGATCGAGTATGCGGTCCTGAGAACCCAAGGTGCGATTCTCCAGAAACAGGCGCTTCCCCCGGAGATTCGCGATGATGCGAGCCTGCCTCCAGGTCTGGAGTCGGTGGCCGGTTCGGAGAAGGATCGCATCGAAGCCGCGCTTCAGCACACAAGGGGAAACCGCAAGGAAGCTGCCGAGCTTCTGGGTATCAGTCGGGCCACCTTCTATCGTCGCCTGGCCGAGCACGATCTCAACTGATCTGGGTTCTCGATTCGGCCGGCAGGATATCCCGTCTCACTCCGCGTCTTCGAACACGTGTCCGTTTGACACCCTCGGCTCGACCGGACTCGCGCCAAGTCTAAGTCCTCATCTTCCACCACGTGTCCGTTTGACACCCTCGGATCGACCGGACTCGCGCCAAGTCTAAGTCCTCATCTTCTTCCACCAAGTGTCTTTTTGACACGTCTCTGACACAGTCCTGAGACAGATAATGTGGATCAT
>JACZYK010000214.1 GCA_022571135.1 Bacteroidota bacterium | reverse complement strand
GTAATCGTGCTGCAAGAGAGCTTTCGAAACCTCGTCCGCCAACCCGGGCGCACTCATCTCCGGCTGCAGATCGTACGTGGCCACCTTCGGGGACGGCACCAGATGCCGTTCCTCGCCATGGAACGGTGTTTCCCGACCACCGCTAAAAAAATAGGTGACGTGTGGATATTTCTCCGATTCCGCGGCCCTCAGCTGCGTCCCTCCCCTATCGGCGATCACCTCGCCGAGCGTGTGGGCCAGGTCGTTGTGAGGAAACGCGACCGGGAACGAAAACGAATGCTCGTAGGGCGTGAACGTCGTAAAGTGGAGTTGCAGATTTTTAGCTCCGCTAAACTCCGTGAACGAAGGATCGGTGAGCGCGCGTGTCAGCTGGCGTGCGCGGTCGGCCCTGAAATTGAAGAAAACAACGACATCGTTCGGGCGAATCCTGGACGAACGGACGTCTTTCTTCGAGCCGATAGCTGCGGGCTCCAAAAACTCGTCCGTGATCCCGGCTTTGTAACTCGCTCTCAGTGCTGACTCGGCCGTATCGCGACGCTCTCCGAAACCATCTACGAGGAGGCGGTAGGCACGCTCAATACGGTTCCAGCGTCTGTCTCTATCCATGGCCCAATAGCGACCGACGATCGACGCGATTCGCCCAACCCCGATTCGGGCGGCCTCCATCTCGAAGGATCTTGCGTAGGCCTCGGCTCCGTGCCGATCGGTATCCCTTCCGTCGGTAAAAGCATGCACGGCGACCTGTGCCGGCTCCAATCCCTCCTGAGCAGCGAGTTGCAACAGGGCCAAAAGGTGATCCAGCCGGGAGTGAACGCCCCCACCAGAAAAGAGGCCCATCAGGTGCAGCGTGGCCCCTGATCGGCGCGCCGTCCGGACGGCTTCGAGCAGGGCGGAATTGCTGAAAAAGCTTTTATCCTCGATCGACCGGTCGATCCGCGTAATCTCCTGATACACCACCCGGCCGGCGCCCAGGTTCATGTGACCGACTTCGGAGTTTCCCATCTGACCTTCGGGAAGTCCAACCGCTAATCCTGACGCTTCGAGAGTCGAGTGCGGATACGTCGCGAACAGCCTGTCCAGAAACGGCTTCCGGGCCCGATCGATCGCCGACACCGACGGATCCACGGCTATACCGTATCCGTCCAGAATGATCAGGATGTGCTTGCTATCCATAACAGAAAATCCTCCTCTTCGTGGCATGTCGGGGGATTGATTCCTCTCGCGTCCGGGCCTCAAACGCGGTAATCTTTGATTCGTCTCGTGGTCTCTCCTGATTTCGACAGAAACACGTTCATGGATCCGCATCTCGGACAGGAGACCTGTTCAACGCCGCTGCGGTCCGTTACCAGATCCGAATCGTCGAAATAATGTCTACGCGTAGCGCAGAAGAACCTACCTCTGGACGGATCCAGGCCTTCCAGGGGTGCCGGCAGTCGATCCAGCTTCTCCTTGTATGCACAATAGGAGGACACCACACATTCCCGACAGGCAGGTTTCCGGGCAGTACAGGTATACCTTCCGTGCAGAATGAGGAGATGGTGTACTTCTCCCCAGTCATCACGTGGAAAAAGCCTTTTCAGACTACGCTCGACGCGGTCCGGCGTCGCTGCATCGGCCCTCACCAGACCTATCCGATTCGACACCCGGAAAATGTGTGTGTCAACGGCCAGCGTCGGCACACCGAATGCTACGGAGGCGACGACCTGTGCCGTTTTCTGCCCGACCCCCGGAAGTGTCTTTAATTCACGTACGGTCTCAGGAATCGCGCCGCCGAAATCGTTGACGATCATTCGCGACAATCCCGAGAGATGCCGCGACTTACTGTTCGGGTACGATATGGATCGAATGAACGGTAATATCTCTTCAGATTCGACGCCACCCATATCTTTCACAGTCGGAAACGCCCTGAAAAGGTCAGGGGTAACCAGGTTAACCCTCTCGTCCGTACACTGCGCCGAAAGGACCACTGCTACGAGCAACTGGTATGGATCGACGTGCCTGAGTTCGGTCGTAGGTCTTTTTATTATTTTCCTGAGTGCCTCGACGACATCTGCGGCACATTGCGATCGGTTCACGTAGCTATTCCTGAATGAGCATCTCGTTTTTTTGAAGTCTGAAAGATACAATCCGAATAGAAAGCAGCGACTGAATCTGGCGCTGATCGGTATTGCCGTAGCAATAATCGCCGGCTGCCCGAGAGTGTCGTGGGCTCAGGGTCAGCTCCCCTCAGCTCTGTCGGAGAGCACCCGGGTGTCGATGTTGACGATTCTGCCGGGCGATGCCGTCTACTCGGCTTTCGGCCATACGGCCATTCGGTTCGAGGACCGCGTGTTCGGTTACGACATCGCATTCAATTACGGAACCTTCGACGACACGGATCCGCTCTTCATTCCGAAGTTCACGTACGGCAGAATGGACTATCTCCTGTCGTACGGATCGACGCGTGGACTGATTGCAGCCGCAGATTATGAGAGGCGCATCCTAATAGAACAGGTTCTCAGACTTTCCAGGGGCGAGATAGCCCAACTCTATGAGCTACTGAGAGAAAATGCCAGACCAGAAAACAGAGTTTACAGATACGATTTCGTCAGGCAAAACTGCTCAACGATGGTCATCGATGCATTGCGAGCTGTGACCGGATCCAGGCTCGTCTTCGACTCCACGAACGTGACGCCGGAGTCTTTCCGTGAGCTTCTCAGGCCCTATCTGAGGAACCGCCACTTACTCAGCGTCGGCATAGACATCGTATTTGGATCACGGACCGACAGGGATGCCGGCTATTATGAACGGTCCTTTCTGCCCCTGGAATTGATGGCCATGTTCGACGATGCGAAACTGATCTTTCCCGTTGATTCATTGAATGCCGCCGTCGAATCAACATCGGGGATGATTCCTCTTGTGGCAAGAAAGGATACCCTGCTGTGGTTCGCAGAGCGTGCAAAACAGAGTAATACGTTCCCCTGGGTTGTCGCGCTCTCGTGGGTCCTTCTCTTCGGGTGGTTCGGCTGGGAGAGAAACCGCCGGAAAAAACGGACCAAAGCCGTGGCAATCGGCGACAGAATTTTATTTGGAATACTCGGAGCGGCAGGCGTCGTGATAGTTTTCCTGTGGTTCGTCTCGGCGCACACGGTCACGACTGCAAACTGGAATCTCGTCTGGGCTCTGCCATCTCACCTGTGGCCGGCGCTCTTCCCGTCACGGATGACCAAGATTCACGTGCGCCGCTATTTCTTTTTAACCGGAGGTCTCGCCGCCGCGCTACTGGTCGTGCAACCACTTCTCTCTCAGTCTTTGCACGCCGCCATCGTCCCTGTCGTGATCATGATTGCGTGGCGGAGCTGGGTTGTTATTCGCTCCACAATGAGTCGGGGGAATCAGTAGGCCTGACCGGGCCGGCAAAAAGGAAACTCGATTCCGCGAACCTCCGGGCCGGGTTCAACTCCCCATGTAATGGGCGGGCGGAGCCCCGACAAAAAAGCCAGGAGCCCGTTCAAGTACCGCGCACGGGATTTGAGCATGACCATGGGCTCAATAAACTGTACATCGTAGAGTGTGATATGCGGCTTGCGTGATACGCGGGCCGGCGATCTGCCGATTGGTAATACCCAGACCAGATTCGAACTGTCGCCTGTCTCTATTGCGCTAAGTCCGTATGGTTGTTACACTTGTACAAATTCAGGATCGTACGCGCTTCGAAAATATGATCCCGGGAGGACCCTAGAATAACTGTTAGGTTGCAATTTCTCGTTGATTATTGTTGCGATCGAACATATTGGAAACACCAACTACCCCGATGCCGCAGTAGTACGGATACTGCTCCTGCGGTCTTTAGAATCTCACCATAAGCCTCCTGGGGTCTGTTTTGTGATGTTGAAGTTTACATGGTGGGCTTCAGGAGGTGGCCATGAACAATATCACGCGCATGTTGCGGGCTCGAAACACGGACGGAGTGGTTGGAAACCAATACTTTCGGAAAGGTAGGTGAGATGCTTGCTGCAAATCTACCAACCGCTATTCAGATCTAGACGAAACCAAACGTGTGTCGTAACGTTATGACGTTGTAACGCTATAACGCTTGATTGCCATGTCTATCAAAACAAAACGCTCGACCATCTATCTCGAGGAAAATCTCCATCGCGCACTGCGACTTAAAGCGGCCGAAGTGGATGCGTCAATGTCAGACATCATTAATGATGCTTTGCGTGCTTCACTCGAAGAAGATGCGGATGATTTAGCCGACATCAGAGAACGAAAACGAGAATCGTCCGTCTCGTTTGAAGATTTTGTCACTAGTCTCAAAGCCGGTGGCAAGCTATAACATCCTAATCAAGCGCTCGGCGCAGAAGGAAATCGAATCGATCGGAACGAAGCGAGACCGCCAGCGCATCGTCAGCCGAATTCGGCAATTAGCAACAGACCCTCGTCCACCTGGCAGCAAGAAACTCTCCAGGAAGCCTTATTACAGGGTGCGACAGGGTCGCTATCGCATTGTTTACGAGGTTCAAGATGACCAACTGATTGTGCACGTCATCAAAGTTGGCGATCGAAAGGAAATTTATAGATGAGATCTGTATAAGCTCGTTATACGGCCTCGCACAAACGAGTGTAGCTTCGAATCGCTTTTCTGAAAGGCGGTGAAGACTCGCCGCAAGTCGCCAGCCGTTGAAACGCGAATAAGATGCGTATTGCGGTGTTCCCGACCACCCAATCCGGTCGAACGCGACCACCTATTCCGGCGTGAACGCACCATGCTGATCGGAGCGAAGCGAGGGTTTAAGGTGATATCTTCTGCATCTTATAACCAACCAGAGAGCAGAAGATGAAACGCAGAACAGACAGCTCGATCTTCAAAGGCGAAGGTCGCCCTGGCCGCCGTTAAAGGAGACCGGACGCTGGCTGAACAGTTTCAGAACCACCCTGGTGGCCATCATCGACTGGTACAGCCGCAAGGTCTTCCCGCGAAGAGTCTCGAACACGATGGAAAATTACTACGCAGATATTAGGAGCGCCTGAAGAACATCATAACTCCGAATTTCTCTTTTCGGTCAATAGCCGCTGTCACTCTTCGCCTCAACCGTAAACGTCTTTAGCATTCCTTTCGTATCGGGGCTGGTGACTTCTGAGATCCAGGCGTATCGACCTGGCTCCAGATTCACTGTGAAGTATGCGGTCGAGCCCGCCGGCATTTCATGTGTGCCGCCAAGAAACTCGAACGGGGAGGGTGTCTGGAGGCCCAGCGGTTGACTCCAATCCATCCACGTGGCTAGCTCCTGGATGTCGGTGTCGTCT
>JACZYK010000213.1 GCA_022571135.1 Bacteroidota bacterium | reverse complement strand
GTCTCTGCGTTAAACTGACTCGTTAAGGTACACACCACGATTTAGCGGGGAAGTCTCGCGCCTGGACCCCGAATGGGGGTGGGACGTTCGCGCCGGGCATCCTATTTTCCCGCCAGGCACCGCGTCGGTTTTGTTCACGGTCAGTCAAGATGTCGAAGAGTTCCATTTCCGGTTCACGTAAAGGGCAGACGCCCCTGATGCGTCAATACTGGGAGATAAAGGAGAGGCACCCCGACACGGTACTGCTGTTTCGTATGGGTGACTTCTACGAGACCTTCGCAGACGATGCGAAGCTGGTGCATGACATCCTCGGGATCACGCTCACGAAGCGCTCGAACGGTCAGGCCGCGGATGTCGCGCTCGCGGGTTTTCCTTACCACGCCATCGATAATTATCTCCCTAAGCTGGTAAGGGCAGGTCTCAGGGTCGCCATCTGTGAGCAACTCGAAGATCCCAAACTGGCCAAGAAACTAGTCAAAAGGGATGTTGTCGAGATCGTCACTCCGGGTGTGGTCCTGCGCGATCAGTTGCTGGATCCAAAACGCTCGCAGTATCTGGCAGCAGTCCACTGGGGAAAGGGCAAAGAAGGAGAGAATCTGGCCGGCCTGGCCTTTGCGGATATTTCAACGGGCGAATTCTTCGTTTCCGAAGTACGTGTTGACGACGTCTCGGCCACGCTCCAAACGATCGCGCCGGCGGAGCTTCTGATAGTGAAAGAAGAGAGCGTCCGCCTTCGAGGCTTCCGAGAGCCCACGTTCGTCACGACGAAACTCGAGGACTGGGTTTTTAAATTCGATTTTGGATATAAGATCCTGACCGATCATTTCGATACCCATTCCCTCAAAGGATTTGGTATTGAATCGCTCAGAATGGGGATCGTGGCGGCCGGAGCCCTTCTACACTACCTGCAGGAAACGCAGAAGGGGAGCGTTTCCCATATGCGGAAAATTGCCCTGTATGCTCCGTCGGACTTCATGCTACTGGATTCCCAGACCCGAAGAAATCTCGAGCTCGTATCGTCCATGCAGTCGGGAAAGCGCGACGGTACGCTGGTGGATATCCTGGATTATACTCAGACACCGATGGGAGCGCGACGACTGAGGTCCTGGCTCCTTCGCCCGCTACGGATCGTTTCGTCGATTCAGGAGAGGTTGGACGCGGTTGGTGTTCTTTATGCGGCGCGTACCTTCAGGGAAGGCCTTCGTGACGATTTGGAACCCATAGGAGACCTGGAAAGGATCTCGGCACGGGTCGCTACAGGTCGCGTTTCGCCGCGCGATCTCATTTATCTCCGGAATACGCTTCGCCAGATCCCGCGCATCAAGAATCGCATTATTGGCGGGAAAGACGCGGCGCTAATAGTGCTCGGAGAACAACTTGAATCGTGCGCGGACCTGGAGGATAGAATATCGAAGGCCATAGTCGATGAACCTCCTCCATCTCTGAAAGATGGCGGTGTTTTCAGGGACGGCTTCAACCCGCAGCTAGACGAGCTGCGGAGTATGGCCTACTCGGGCAAGGACTGGCTCAGGAATCTGCAGCAGTCCGAAGCAGAGCGGACGGGCATCTCAAGCCTCAAAATCGGATACAACAAAGTCTTTGGATACTATCTGGAAATAACTAATACGCACAAGGATCGTGTTCCCGAAGAGTATATCCGAAAGCAGACTCTCGTAAATGCCGAGCGCTACATCACTCCGGAGTTGAAAGAATACGAGGAGAAAATCCTGGGCGCCGAGGAGCAGATGGTCCGTCTGGAAGCTGAATTGTTCCAGATACTGCGAGACGAAATCAACGAGAGAACTTCTGTATTGCAACAGAATGCTGAGATACTCTCTACCCTAGACGCTCTCGCCTCGCTGGCTGAGACCGCGGTACGGAATCGATATGTTCGGCCATTCGTACATGACGGAAAGGATATCGTGATCGAGGGAGGGCGGCACCCAGTCGTCGAGCAGTTTTTGCCGCCAGGGGAGCCGTTCATCCCTAATGACATCCGCCTCGATTCCGAGGCCGAGCAGATACTGATTATCACCGGTCCGAACATGGCCGGGAAAAGTGTGGTGCTTCGGCAGGTCGGATTGACGGTGCTGATGGCGCAGGTCGGATCCTTCGTACCGGCCGACAAGGCCAGAATCGGCGTTGTGGACAGGATATTCACGCGTGTAGGTGCGACCGATAATCTGGCAGCCGGTGAGAGCACTTTTCTCGTCGAGATGAACGAGACTGCGAATATTCTGAACAGCGCTTCGACGAGTTCCCTCATTCTTCTGGACGAAGTCGGGCGCGGGACCAGTACTTTCGACGGACTGTCGATTGCATGGGCGCTCGTCGAGTATCTGCACGATCATGCTCGCGTTGCCGCAAGGACTCTCTTCGCGACGCATTACCACGAGTTGAACGAATTGGAGTCGAGACTGCAGCGCGTTCGCAATTACCGGATTCAGGTTCAGGAGCACGGTGGCCGAGTCGTTTTCCTCAGAAAGCTCGAGCGAGGAAGTGCGGATCACTCCTACGGGATCGAGGTCGCTCGTATGGCCGGATTGCCTGAGAAGATGCTGACCAGAGCCCGCGAGATACTGTTGCATCTCGAAAGCCAGCGCCTCGAGGTGGAAGGAGCATTGGAGGAGGTCGGTATTACGGGAAGGACTCTGCCGATTCCTGAGGCTACGTCGATGCAGATGTCGCTCTTCACCGAGGTGTCGGATCCGGTAGCCAGTGAAATCCGCGAGCGTGTCGAAGCGATGGATCCGGATAGACTGACGCCCATAGACGCGTTGATAGCCCTTACCAAACTCAAGCGACTCACAAAGGACCTTGATCAGGTCCGTTCATCCCGAGACCGCCGGCCGTAGGTTCGTCCCTTCCAGGCAATTTTCGGTGCGATCAATAGGGAAAAAGGAAGCAGAATCAGGTACAGTATTAGGATCAGTTCGAATACCGGGAAGTACCTGAAGGGAACGTGTACTCTCAGTTTCTTCTGCGCCGTGCGGATCATCACGGCGTCTCCAATCGCTTTCAGGAAAAGAAGGCCGAGGGCCTGTATCGGATGGAAGAAAAGAACGGCAACTGGAAACAGCTGAGCGAGAAAAATAATGGCAAGCAACAACCTCACCACCGGATGCGCCTGAAGGCCACCTGCTGCCCATCGTCTTCTCTGTTGCCAAACTTCCCTGATGTTTTTTACCGGAGCTGTAAAATTGACCAGATACGGATCGAGACAGAGCCTGGCTTTCCATGACTTCGTCCGATTAACCGCTCTGAAAAGTGCGTAGTCTTCGGTTACCGAGGCAGGGATACCGGGGTAACCGCCGACCTCGTCATACACCGATTTCCGAATGCACATGTTGTTTCCCATCCCCGTTATCGGAAAGCGTGCCTCCGAAGCGGCAGCTGCCGTGGCCAGCAGCAGCGTCCAGTCCAGCGCCTGCACTCCCGTGAAAAGATCGTGGTGGGATACGGCTGTGACACCGCATAGCATGCCGTCGTCCGAGTCGAGCAGTCTGCTAACCAAGTTTCTGATCCAGGGCGATGGTGGAGTACAATCGGCGTCGGTAACTACGAGTAAATCGCCGCGGGACTCGAGCACCGCGGTATGCAATGCCGCTGCCTTTCCTGCCAGATTGTCCAGTTCGAGGGCCTTGAGGTACCGAATGCGTCGATCCGATTCTGCCATCTGCCGGATTATTTCGGGTGTTGAGTCCGTCGAATGATCATCCACGATCAAAAATTCAACCCGATCAGGGGGATAGTCCTGAGCACAGAGACTGTTCAGACACAGGGGAATCATCTCCTCTTCATCACGGGCGGCCACAAGTACGGATACGAAAGGGTATTCGTCCATGCTTTCGGGGACCCGACGACACCTGCCGATGAGGCGGGCGCCCAGCAACGCCAGCAAGACGTGCAGAAAAATAAAGACAGTCGCTGCGAACAGGATATAGGAGGACATCAATTGCACGTCCGCTGGTTGGGCCGACAGGAACGAGAACGCTACACGGAAGATGAGAGCTGCGCAATGCATGATGTGAAAAGAGATGCGGTATGCGCCGTATTTTCCTGATCATATTACGAAATCTGGGAATCACGCATGCGCATACTTGTCGTTGGAGGTGGCGGTCGGGAACACGCGATCGCCTGGTCGCTCAGCCGGAGCCGTCGTCCGATAACTTTATTTATCGCCCCGGGTAATTCCGGCACCGCATCTCTCGGCACAAACCTCGCGATTTCGGCAGAGGATCTTCCTGGGATTCTCGACTTTGTACGGGCGGATGAGATCGAGCTGGTCATCATCGGACCTGAAATCCCACTGGTGAACGGTCTCGCGGACAGACTCCGAGAGATCAACGTGCCCGTAGTTGGCCCTTCCGCCGATGCTGCAAGGCTTGAAGGTAGCAAGGCGTTTGCGAAGGCCTTCATGGCACGGCATGGAATTCCAACGGCTTCACATCGCACGTTCGGCGGCGGACAACTGGACGAGGCGTTGGCATTCGTTTCTGTGGAGGGAGCGCCGATTGTGGTCAAGGCAAGCGGTCTGGCCGCAGGGAAGGGGGCTATTGTGTGCGCGACGGAAACGGAAGCGATTGAAGCCGTAACCGCGCTGCTGGAGTCAGGCGTACTGGGACAGGCAGGCTCCGAGATTGTGATCGAAAATTTTCTGGAAGGGGAGGAGGCGAGCCTCTTCGCCCTCACTGACGGCACTCACTATGTACTACTCTCCTCAGCACAGGACCACAAGCGGATCGGGGAAGGGGATACGGGTCCCAATACGGGAGGAATGGGCGCCTATGCTCCAGCACCTGTAATGACCGACGAACTCACCTCGCTGGTACGCACGACCATCATAGAACCTACGCTGGAGGGTATGGCTGCCGAAGGCCATCCATATTCAGGTGTACTGTATGTAGGTCTGATGATCTGCGCAGACGGCCCTAAGGTGGTAGAGTACAACTGTCGACTCGGAGATCCTGAAACGCAGGTCGTCATGCCGCTTCTGGGTTCGGATGCCGTTGATCTGTTTTATCGGGTGGCGAAAGCAGAACTCGCCGGGTACGATGTCAGTTTGCTGGAGGGATCGGCTGCATGCGTCGTAATGGCCTCATCTGGGTATCCTGGCGCCTACGAAAAAGGCAAATCGATCACAGGAATAGATGCCGCCTCTGCCGTTCGAGACCTCGTTGTATTTCATGCGGGAGTCACCGGCACGGATGAGGCTTCTTATGCTACGGCCGGAGGCCGGGTTCTCGCCGTCACGGCCCTTGGAAACGATTTATTGGAAGCTGTGGACAGGG
>JACZYK010000212.1 GCA_022571135.1 Bacteroidota bacterium | reverse complement strand
GCACATGAGGCCCGCGCCGGGTTCGCCGCTCCGACCGGCCGTAATGCTCCTGGCAGTCGTACTGATGTATACGGCTGGACTGCGCCGAGGCGAATTGGTGCGCCTCACGCTGGGCGACGTGATGGGCCGGGAATTATGTGTCGCTGATCAATATGGAGTTTCATGTCAAGCCCGCCGTTCATCAACTCGCTAATCGATTGCGGAATTACTGGTGTTTGTCTCTCACCGTTTGTATCGTTGAGATACTTCATGGGATGGGGTTCCTCTCTGTTGATTTTCATTAATCACGATGTCGCAGAAAGGAACCCTTTCCTATATCCAATTTCAACTAGCTCTGAATCTACCCCTGGTATTGGACTTGCCATCCTAACTATTTCGCTGTTTGTGTATCTGTTAGTGGATTGTATACGGCGAAACGAAGCAGACTTCCCAACAATCATCTATGGCGGAAAAACGATCAGCCAGAGGGTCGTGAAGAGGACATGGACGTGGATTTTGACCCTAACTTTCATTTTGGGCTTGTCTACCAGTCAGCAGATTTATAGTGCCGAAGAAACCGGTCGCAATATTACACTACTCTCTGGTGGCATCGAATACAGTATGTCGTCGCCTTTCCACATTTACGAGGTCAAGAAAAGCAGCGACGAGGAAGTCTATCGAAAGAGAGCCTTGCGAGTTCCTCTCCTTTTTTTCCTCGGAGCGTTCCTATACTACCGTGGGGTTAAGAAATGGCCCAGAAAGCAAGAGCAGAGCTCCTAGATTTGGCTTTAAGAGTGCCGCGACCCGGGGAGCTTCGGTCGCCACTACCTTAACCGATCCATCGACCGAATGAGTTCGATATCTCGTTCGATTCGCCTGCGAGCCATGGAAAAAAGCACGTAGCCCAGAATCGGGAGGAAGAGGGACAGCCAAGCGCCCAGTCCGCTCTGAACGGATATCTGGAACGGCAGGGCTTCGGCGATATACAGCCCGCCAAAAAGGGATACTATTCCAACCATCGTGACGTATCGAAGCACGAGAACAACCGTTCTCTGTCGTTGCCGGTCACCGAAGAGAAAGATGGCCGCCAGCGCGCCGACTACAGACAATCCGAAGAGGACCGTCGTGACGGGGACAAACCAGGCCGACTCGGCGGCAACAGGCCCCGTCCACAGGTTCTCGAATAGATAAACGGAACCGACGCAGCCGGCGCCGACGAGAAGATAGACGGTTTGAATTCTCTGAATCATATGCCTACCGCGAGTTTACATAGAGCCGTCAGGATAAATGTATGCGAACGCGATCGGCCAGCCGGTCGGCAAACTCCATCGTCCGTATCGATCCCCCCATATCCGCTGTCAGATATTTTCCTTCCGTATACACGTCTACCAGGCCGTCGTAGACCGCATCGGCCGCGGCGTTCTCGCCAAGGTGGCGAAGCATCATTTCGGCGGTCCGGATGAGCGCGGTCGGATTGGCAATGTCCCTTCCCGCGATATCGGGCGCACTTCCGTGGACGGCCTCGAACACGGCGTATTCGTCGCCGATGTTGGCGCCCGCAACGACTCCGAGCCCTCCGACGAGACCGGCCGCCAGATCGCTCAGAATGTCACCGAACAGATTCGTCGTCACGATGCATCGATAATCCTGTGGCCGGGTGACGAGCTGCATGCACATGTTGTCGATGATCCGGTCGTTGAATGTCAGACTCGGATAGCTAGCGGAAATTTCGTGGGCGATGTCCAAAAACATCCCGGACGTCAACTTCAGAATGTTCGCCTTATGGACCGCGGTAATCAGCTCGTAATTATGGGTCTCGGCGTACTCAAAACAAAACCGGACGATGCGCTCGGAGCCGCTTCGCGAGATCCGCGCGATCGAATCCGCGATGTCGTGCTTTTCGTCGTAGGTCTCCATCCCGGAATAGAGTCCCTCGGTGTTTTCCCTGAAAATGATCAGATCGACGTCGTCGAATGGCGTCTGGATACCGGGCAGGGACTTGCACGGACGAACATTCGCGTAAAGATCCAATTTCTGCCGGAGCTGGACATTGACACTCCTGAAACCCTTCCCCACCGGCGTAGTCACCGGTGCCTTCAGAGCCACTTTCGTTTCCCGAATCGAATCCAGGATGTGGTCTGGAAGCGGCGTGCCGAATTTCTCAAGCGCAGCCGTGCCCAACTCGTCATGCCGAACCCAGACGAAACTGATCCCCGTAGCCTCCAGGACGGTCAGCGTTGCTTCGGTCACTTCCGGACCAATTCCGTCACCCGGCAGGAGCGTGATCCTGTAAGACATAATGCTCGGGACTAGGGCCTGTTAACACTATCTAAAACCGCGGAGCCGGAGGCTATTTTTTGTCCGGCAAGGCAGAAGACACGCAGTGTAGCAGCGTTACATAAGTGTCTGATAACGCCGCTGGGCAAAAAAATAGACCCGGCCCGGTGGGTAGCGCCTGTAAACGGGCCACTCTGCGTTGTTCGTCGTTCATTTGATTTCACCAAATTTCTCTCCTCACGCCTTGATTCGCCCGTTTACAGGCAGCTACAGTGCGTTTTCAGATAGTGTTAACAGTCCTTAATCTCTCGAATGACTGATAGCGTGCCTCACCCGGGTCCGTCGGCGCCCGTTCGAGGCCGGGAAATTGGTTGCCCGTATGCACCGGGATGGCCGGTACCGGGCAACCAGTTATGCAGATCCTCGGATTCGGGGGAACGGAAAGATTATACGATAAGAGCAGAAAAAAAGCCCCGCCGAAGCAGGGCTTTACCTAATTCTGGCGTGCTTTGAACCGCTACGGATTGATCTGCCGTTTGGTCGAGAAGTTGACCCTCAACGTTCCGGCCTCTCTGAGTTCCTGCTGTACATCCATCACGATCCCCATCTCCGAGGACTTGTCCACTCTCAGCGAGACGATCAGTTTCGGCTGCTCGATAAGCTTCCGGTACATTATGAGCCTGATGTTGCCGAATTCCTCGACGAGTGCGTCGTCGATCTGCACAGCAGTATCGCCGATTCGATTATCCGCGAGCTTGAGGGGTCCAACCCAGAGGTATGAGACCAGCCGCTTCTGATCGATCTTCGTGATCGCCTCGGCCTGCGGAAGCGTCGTCCGCACCTGTACGGTCGTCTCGCGCAGGACCGTCGTAACCATGAAGAAGATCAGCAACATGAAGATGATATCGGGAAGAGACGCAGTCGGTATCTCTTCCTTCGTCTTGCTTTTCTTCTTGAAATGAGCGCTGGCCATTCTTTTTTTCCTAATTCTTTCCGTTGAAGTCTACACGCATGGAGCGCCGTGGTCAGGCAGCATCCGGTTCAGCGATGGAGATTCCGGCCTTGATACGACTCCGGACAGCGTTTTCAGCACCGGTTTGCTCAATGGCCTCAAGATAAGCGGAATAATTCGAATACCCGAGTCGCCTCGCCTCCGCATCCCACATTTCGAAATACGCCATCCAGACTTCATCCAGAACCTGTATGTAGGCGTCATAAGGGGTCTGGCGGGCAGTCTTGATCGACACGATCGCTTTCTGCGGACTTTCGGAGTAGCGAGGATCGACGCCTTCATTCAGGACGTGCTTCTTTACTTCCTCACGAATCAGGCTAACCGCGGACGGCTGATCCTCCAGGAGCACCCGTCCCTGCGCATCTACGAGAATCTTTAGCATATTCCGCTCCCTCACCGGCGGTGGAGTCACGTCCTCCTCCAGTTTGGGGGGCAAGACCATGCCGATTCCGGTATCCACGTCGATCGTGGTCGTCACGAGAAAGAAGATCAAGAGCAGAAACGCGATATCTGCCATCGACGCAGTCGGTATCTCCGCCTCGAGTCGTTCTTTCTTCTTCAGCAAACCAGCCATTTGAACTCGTATGAGATTGTGTGATCGAGACCCGGGTTACGTGTTGACCAGGCCTCGAATACTCGACATTAAGAGTGACAACGAGGTCACGACGATTTCAATGAGAACCGTCATGACGGCGGCTTCCGCCCAGGAATCCATCACGAACCCGAGTATGACGAACAGAACTATGGGAACCGCCAGAAGCGTCAATGTCACCGGATCCATCGTTCCGAAGGTTAGAGCCCGCAGGCCGAATATCACAATCGCTATTACGCTGGCACCTGTCATGATCAGTACGGCCCAGATAAAATATGGAACGATTCCATCCATTTTTAAATCCTGTAATCAAAGTTGTTGTCTGCCCCGGCGCTATGACGGGGACGCAGGTCGTCGGACAAACCTAACGACTATTCACCACCGTGGGAAACCGGCTGGCCTGATTTGAGCAATACGAGCGAATCGATCAGTTCAATCGACGCCTCTTCCATGTCGATCACGATGCGGTCGATCTTTGAGACGATGTAATTGTAGAAGAACTGAAGGATGATGGCCGTGATAAGACCGAATACAGTTGTAAGCAGGGCGACCTTGATACCGCCGGCCACAAGGCTCGGTGAAATATCTCCAGCGGTTTCGATGGCATCAAAGGCGGCAACCATTCCCACAACCGTTCCGAGAAATCCGAACATCGGGGCGACTGAGATGAAAAGCGACAACCAGACCAGGCCTCGTTCGAGAAAACTCATCTCGATGGAACCATAGGAAATAATGGCTTTCTCGACGGCCTCAATACCCTCGTCGTGGCGCAACAGACCGGCCTGGAATACGGACGCTACCGGACCTCTTGTATTGGCGCAGACTTCTTCGGCCGCCTCGATACCTTCTTCCTCCAGCGCGCCTTTGACGGTCACGATGAACTTGCGTGTATTGATGTCTGCGCGATTGAGCGTGATGATCCGCTCGAAAGCGATGGCGAGTCCGACGATCAGGCAGATAAGAACCGGCCACATAAATTCGCCGCCCTCATTGAACCGCTGGACAAGCAAGTTGACGAACCCGTCATCGGCGACTGCATCCTGTGGAAGCAGAAGTAGCAAGCTATAAAGCTTCATGAATCACATCCCTCCGTATGGGAAAGGTTAAGTTTACGATGTGTTGAGGTTGCTAGTGGGAACCCGCATCGACTCCTGACAAATCCCCGTGCACACAAACGGCCGCTTTTCACTCAAGAGCGGCCGTCAAAATCAAGGCTCAATGATATCCATTTTAGCGGGATTTGTCAATGTGCATGTCATCGGCATGAGCCACAGGATGCCTTCTTAATATAGACACCATGCGCAACTTGAAGTTGCCGATTATTTCAGAACGGAAATCCGACGTCGAATCATCGGGCGTCCACGTACTGGGCGGCCAGATCTTCCGCGGCCGTCCAAAGGTTCTGCGATTCGAGCAGCAGATAATCCAACGTCCCATAAATTGGAT
>JACZYK010000211.1 GCA_022571135.1 Bacteroidota bacterium | reverse complement strand
AGTCGGACGTTTCCGGATTGAGAACGACGGCGCGGTTGAAAAACGTGAGCGCCTCTTCAAATCGTTCCTGTGCGTCGTAGCAGCAACCGAGTCCGTACCACGCTTCCTCATAGGACTCATCCTCTTCAATTGCGATCTCGAAGTACTGGATGGCACTCTCGTAGAGCTTCAGTTCCTCGAACGCAAGAGCAATGTTATAACTGGTCGCAGCGTCTTTGCCTTCGATCTCGAGAACCCGCTTGTAACTGGCAATGGCCTCCTTGAGTTCACCGAGATTGGCAAGTGCGTTTCCTCGATTGTAGTGAGCCGACGCAAAATCGTCCGCGATGACCGTAGCCATCTCGTACGACGAAACGGCCTCCTTGTACCGACCGTTCCGGTTCAGGACGATTCCTCTGTTGTACCAGGCATCGTGCGAGTACGGGTCGATGTTGAGGTGGCGATCATAGCAGACTATGCTTTCGTCGTCGTTGCCCAACCGGTCGTGGCAGAATCCCAGTTCATACCATACTTCCGAGTGCTCTGGATTGATATCGCCGCAATGTTCGAACGCGGCTATGGCTTCGGAAAGACGGTTCAGGCGCTCGAGTGTGACACCGTTGTTGAAGAGGGTTTCGACGTTGTTCGGATCCATCTTGAGCGCATCGGCATACGCGTCCAGCGCTTCGCCGGGCCGGTCGATGCTGTCGAGCGTAATGCCCCGGTTCACAATTGTCTCGACATCGGTGGGATTGAGTTCAAGCGCCCGGTCGTAAGCATCGAGTGCCTCGTTGTGGCGCCCCAGATTGTTTAGTAGAATGCCCTGGCGCATCCATCCATCCGATGAGAATGGATGGGTATGAAGCATCCGGTCGACGACGCGCAACGAATCCTCGTACCGCCCCTGCTCGAAATAGAATGTGGCGATCTCCTCCAGTGTATCCGAATCGAAATAGGCCGATTCGCCACGTTTCTCGAAACTGGCGGCCAGGTCCTTGAGCCGGTTGTCGTCCTTGTAGTCTTCGAGGTCCTCGAATTCGAAGTTGAACATGCTCATGCGGTGCTATTAATCAAGACCGTTTATAAGCGCAGAGAGAGGAGCAAAATGCCGCTTGTAAGCTGGCACGATGAAAAGGTTCATTGCGTGTAAACGTACAATATAATTGACTCTGCACCGATTGCAAGCTGAATAGCTCCACCTACACCTACTCTATAACGAAGAAATTGTACTTTATCGCGTGCTTTCATTTCAGCGCCAGCGCTGAGGATTCCTCTCCGCGAGCGATTCCTCTCGCTTTAGGCGACGGAGTATCGCATCATAATCCTGATAGCGAATGATCATCAGTTTTGAGGGTATCGACGGCAGTGGGAAGAGCACACAGGCCCGGCTCCTGAGAGAATATCTGGTCGAGCGGGGGCTGAATGTGCATATGGTGAGAGAACCCGGTGGAACTCCCGTATCGGAGCAGATTCGGTCCATTTTGCTAAACGCGGATCTGGAGATCGATCCATTTGCAGAGATGCTACTTTTCTCGGCGGCCCGATCCCAACTGGCACGGCGCAAGCTGACTCCTATTCTTGAAAGAGGAGACATCGTCATATGTGATCGGTTCTTCGATTCGACGACGGCCTATCAGGGGGGAGGCAGACGGATTGCGGATCCGGACTGGCTCGATCGGTTCCATCGGATGGTGACCGGTGGCCTGGTGCCCGATCGTACGTTCCTGATCCGTGTATCTCTGAACACCGCCTCCATGCGAATGAAGGACAGGAATGCCGGCGCATTGGACCGCATGGAAGCCGCTGGCAGCGAATTCTACGAAAGGGTGCGGGAGGCGTACGACGAAATCGCCCGCAGGGAACCGGAGCGCATTCTGGTCATCGACGGAGACCAGTCTCCGGAAGCGATTCATTCAATCATCAGAAACGATCTACGACGATTCCTGTGACGTTCGCCGTCGGCGAAAGCGCATTCGATTCCTTATGAACAGGAACCACGATAGGGAGAACCGGTAGATGCATAGGTTCCGTGTCCCGGACGCCCGTTTTACGATCATTCCAAGTCGACGGCCCGACTGCTTTCATCTATGTCGATTCTGGCACCCCCACCGAACGAAAAAGTACGCGACATTTTTTCCGGATACCTGAAGCAAAAAGGTCTCCGGCAAACTCCAGAGCGGTATTCCATTTTCGAAGAGGTTTATACGGCAGACGATCACTTCGATGCCGACGAGTTATACCTGCGCCTGAAGCAGAAAGACGTAGCCGTCAGCCGAGCAACAGTTTACAACACGCTCGACCTTCTGATAGCGTGCAATCTTGTGGTGAAGCACCAGTTCGGAAACAAGCAGGCCAAGTACGAGCGGTCCTTCAGATTCTGGCAACACGACCACCTCATCTGCATCGATTGCAATGAGCTGTTCGAGTTCTGCGATCCTCGGATTCAGAGCATCCAGGAAATGGTCCAGGATATTTTCAAATTCGACATCGTACACCATTCCCTGAATTTGTACGGGCATTGCCGTCGCGAAGACTGTCCCAATCGGAAGACCGAGAAGGCCGAAGGCCAATAAAGGAGAGAAATCCCTACAGGTGTGTAGTATTGTTTTCCCTCTCGTCTTCTTTTGTCTTTCGTGATCGGACAGCTATCTTTAGCCGCTGAAGTAATCTCCGCTACCGACTTGAGCAAACTCGCATTCATAGCATCAATCGTCGTTTTGACGGGAGCAATGATGTTTCTGAGCGGCGTTCGGCTGAGTTTTTTCAAGGTTCAGCCGGAAGGACGGGATTTCGTGATCTCGTGGCAGGTCGATGTGGAGGAGCAGGTCCGTGAGTATGTACTCGCCCGCAAGACGCCCTACAGCAACGATCAGTTCGTGAGAATCTTCACAATTCCGGCCCATGGAACGGGAAAGGCTTACACCTTTCGAGATAGGCAGGTGTACAAGTCGGGATCTGAGAAACTCGACTACAGACTCGAAGTTGTCTATACGAACGGCGTCAGAGAGGTGATCACATCGCAGTCGGTCAACTATACGTCGACCGCCGTCCGTCGGACGTGGGGTAGTCTGAAGGCCATGTTCCAGTAGGTGGTACTTTCTCAGAGTTCGATATTGAGCCTCTGTCGATTCGGCAGGGGCTTTATCGTTCCGGTTAGAAATACTCGCCGGTCGCGTCACGGTATTGATTCGGTCGAAACGTATGAATCTGAGGATCATGTCCGCGCAGCAGGTCGAGCGAACGATGAATCGGCTCGCCTACGAAGTCGTCGAACGCAACAGAGGAGCCTCGAATATCACGATCTTCGGAATTCTCCGTGCCGGAGCAAGACTCGCGCGTTTTCTGGCTGCACAGATCGGCGAGATCGAACAGTTGAAAATTCCGCTTTATGATCTGGACACGACCGCCTTCCGGGACGACACCGACCGAACGGCGCCCGATCAGGATTATGGCTCGGACGACGACATCGATGTGACCGATCGGGACGTGATTCTGGTCGATGACGTGTTGTTCACGGGCAGAACGGTCCGGGCGGCCCTGGATGCGGTGGTCAGGTACGGACGCCCCCGATCCGTTCAACTAATGGTTCTGATCGATCGAGGGCATCGAGAGTACCCGATTCAACCCGACTACGTTGGAAAAACCATCCCGACGAGGCACAAGGAGACAGTGGTCGTGGACACGGACCCAGACATTACCGTGAGTGTTGTCGAATAAAGAGCTTTACAGCTCGGCCAGTCGAAGCCGGATTACGATCCCCTCTTTGACGCTCGTTCCCGCCGCCGGACTCTGTCCCCGAACCACCTGCGCCTCGAGCGGTGATTCATTGTCGGCCCCGATTACGACATAGTTGAGTCTCATCGAGTGCAGGAGATCCTGCGCGCTCTTCGTTACCATACCCGTTACTTCCGGAACGGAGACCTGCCGCTCGCCCAGACCCACGCTAATCCATAGCTGCACCTCTGTTCCCGGGGGCACCCGCATTCCGGGGAGTGGATCCTGCCGGGTAACCGTGTTTACGTGAGGCGAGGGAAATGAATCAGGCAGTACCTCTCTGACAGCGAGTCCGTGAATCATGATCCGGTTTATTGCCTCACGAAGTGAGAACGCTTCTACTTTGGGAACCAGAACGGTCGTCGTATCTCCGGCATTGACGGTAAGGTAGATCCGGCGGCCCGGCTTGACCTTGGCATGTGGAGGCGGGTTCTGATCGATTACGATATTACGGGGGAGGTTTGGCTTACGAAGCAGGAGTTGCTCCGCCTGGAGATCCAGGTCCGCTAACACTGCAGCCGCATCCTCGTAGGTACGATCCATCACATCAGGAACCGTAACTGAGACCCCGTGCAGCGTGTAGGCCGGCATCACCCAGTGGTTGAACACAAGGTACACGAGGAAGGCTACACCCATGACTGCGGCGAGGCATCCCCAGATATATCTGTTGCCGGCCAGAGATCGAATCGACATAAACTTCCGTGCGAGCGTCGTCCTGCAATATATGAAGGTAAAAGCCGTACCTGGACGTCTGTAGGGTGCCTCGCATACGTCGTCGGTCATAGGATGTTCGGGTAGGCGGGGACGCGGTTTGAACCGAGCGTGTATGCTTCAGTCAGCCCCGTTTGGAGCGTCTGGAGGCGAGACCAGAACGCCCGGGATAGGTCGATTTCGAGCTTGTGGTGAGGAAGTTTTCGTGAAGTCTAATATGTGTCTTCCATCTTGGAAACCTGTCGGGAAGCGTGAGGTTTACGCGTCTCCGTATTGAAAGGGGAGCATCTTGAGAGCCCCATTTTAATGTCGCCGTTCCTTGTTCTTTGCAAGGTGGATCAGTCGGAACGAATTCTCTTATTTTGAAAAGACGACCAAGATGTTCGACACCTGCTTGACAGGGGTTTGAAAATGTTCGTACCTTGCAGGTCGGCGCAAAATTCGGCTGGCTACTAAGTATAGCCGAAATCAGAGCGCCTTGAAATGTTCATTGATGAGATTAGAAGCATAGCGAGTCCTTGTCGGTTCGTGTCGGGCCTAGCCCGGCATCAAAGAATCGAGCGAAGAGCAAACCTAATTGAACTTTCTACTACGGAGAGTTTGATCCTGGCTCAGGACGAACGCTGGCGGCGGGCTTAACACATGCAAGTCGAACGAGAAACTCAGGGCTTGCCCTGGGTGGAAAGTGGCGCACGGGTGAGTAACGCGTAGGCAACCTGCCCTCGAGTGGGGAATAACCATCGGAAACGATGGCTAATACCG
This sequence comes from Bacteroidota bacterium, assembly GCA_022571135.1. GTDB lineage: Bacteria > Bacteroidota > Rhodothermia > Rhodothermales > UBA10348 > JACZYK01. The sequence goes on along the minus strand of JACZYK010000211.1, from coordinate 89 downwards.
CATGAAGTCCCGAACTGCATGGTTCGGGATGAAAACTCTGGTGCTCGGGGATGGGCCTGCGTCGGATTAGCTAGTAGGTAGGATAACAG
>JACZYK010000210.1 GCA_022571135.1 Bacteroidota bacterium | reverse complement strand
ATGCGACTCGTGTGTCACCTCCATGGCGATGACCTTGATGTCGTACTTCCCGGCCAGCTCGAATACGAACGGCAGGCAGAGACTGCCGTGTCCCTGGAATGAATAGGGGCTCGTTCTTGGTTTGTAAGCGCCCATCCGTGTACAAGGCTGGTTCAGCTCCTTGAGCGCTTTCATCATGATTTCGACGTGCTCGGGTGTGTCCACCGCGCAAAGTCCGGAGAAGATATGCAGGTTGTCCTGACCGAATCTCAGCCCGTTATAATCGAAATGCGATGGACGGTCGTCGTCTTCATGGCGGCCCAGGATTCTGTACGATTCCGATACACGAACGACGCGCTCGACGAGCGGTAGACTCCTCATAAAATCGCGTGAGAGCGCTTTCGTATTGCCCAGCAGATAGATTTCCGTCAGTCGTTGTTCGGCGCCCTGCACATCATGCAACCGAAACTGGATTTCCGGAAGAGCTTCCAGGTAGCGGAGCAGTTGCCGGTACTCGGTCGAGTCCTTATGGACGTTGGGTTCCAGAATTAATATCACGCTCGTTCAGCGCAGCGCCCTGGCTGCACCGCTTTCGATGGTCGATGCCGATGGGCGCGAAAGATAGGAGCCTGTCCTCTTGGATATACGACCGATCGAAAAATTGATCGACCATGCGATGCCCTCCAAGGAGCGTATATTGATTGATCTTCGCTGGGATGTGTGATGGATCGGCTACGAAATATTGTCCTCTCGGTTCTCGTGCCGGGCTGCCTGCTTTTTGAGGCAGCCGCGCAAGTAGCGCCTTTTCCGGCTCGAACCCGATACGTTTCTCTCGCTGACGGCCTCTCACAGAGCTCAGTGGCTGAAATTTATCAGGATCGCCTCGGAATAATCTGGCTCGGGACGCAGGACGGCCTCAATCGGTACGATGGATACACGGTATCGACATTCAGGCCCGATCCGCTGGATGATTCCACGATATCGGGCAAGTCGGTATCGGCCGTCGTCGAGGATACGCGAGGTAGAATCTGGATCGGTACGGACGACAAGGGACTGAGTAGACTCGACAGAAACACCGGCGTATTCAAACGATTCAGAACCGATCCGCGAGACTCCACAAGTATTTCGAGCGAGGTCATTTTTTCCCTGCTCGTCGATTCCAGAGGCACGGTCTGGGTGGGAACTGCCGGAGGAGGTCTGAACAAATATCTCGGAGATGGTTCAGGCTTCGAGAGAATAGCGGTGCCGGACGCCGAACGATCGGCAGGAAACTGGATTTTCGACCTGCTAGAAACGAGGGACGCTACGATCTGGATTGCTACCGACGGCCACGGACTGCACCGGCTCGATCCCGTCACCAGCGAATTGTCGAGGCCGACGATTACGCTCCCGGGATCCGACGAGACGCTGGATGACCTGATATTCAAGATGGATGCAGACGAGGGCGGTGTTCTATGGTTGGGAACACCGTTCGGACTGGTTTCCTATGATCCGGCATCGGGGAATGTCCGGCGGTTCACGCACGAAGATGGAAATCCTGGCTCTCTCTCTCACAACATCGTCGTTGCAGTTACGGTAGACCGGGAGAATCGCGTCTGGGCCGGTACATCGGCCCATGGAATCAGCATTCTTCGTCCCGACCGATCCCGATTCGACCACATTACTTCGACGAATCGATCCGGAATCGATCTCAGAGACGACGCGGTTTACTCGTTGTTTACGGACCGTGCCGGGGGCGTCTGGGTGGGCTCGGAGTCCGCGGGGGTGGCACGAATTGAGCGATCGCAGAGTGTATTCACGGTTCTTGCGAACGACACGGGTGGGAGCGACGAAATAAGGGGCAGCGATGTGTGGGCCATTCTTCAGGATCGCTCCGGCGCGACGTGGATAGGCACGGCGGACGGCGGTCTGAACCGAATCGATCCATCGAGCGGAAGGGTGTCGCAGCATCCGGTGCTGGATAGTTCCTCAACCGGTTTAGCGGACGCTACGGTGCATTCGATGTACGAGGATTCGCGTGGACGCCTCTGGATGGGCGTTGACGGGTTTGGAGCCGTACGTTTCGACGCGACACGCCGATCCGTCAGGCGATACGAATACAGCCCGAAAAACGGGACGGGCGTTTCTTCGGATCTGATACAGGTTTTCCTGGAGGATTCCAGTGGTCGTTTGTGGCTCGGTACGAGTGGAGGAGGACTGAGTCTGTACGACGAAGTCTCCGACAGCTTCGAGTGGATCTTCCCGGATCCGGATTCTCTGTCCGCCGGCAATTTCATCCAGGCGATCGCCGAAAGCCCCGATGGAACGCTCTGGCTGGGCACGCTTGACGGCGTCGTTTCCTTCGATCCCGCGGATCGCTCGTTCGAGTATTTCAAAGCGGCTCCCGCGGACCCCGAAGGGCTGAGCAGCCCCGCCGTGATGCATGTCTATGCCGCGAGCAACGACGAGTTGTGGCTCGCAACGGATGACGGGCTGAACCGGATGGTTCGAACGCCCGGCGGCTGGACATTCGAAAGATTCACGACGGCGGATGGACTTCCCAACGACGTCGTTTACGCGGTGATGCCTGGAGCCCGCGGTCTTCTGTGGATGAGCACGAACCGTGGTATCGCGGCCCTCGATCCGGAAACTCGGACCATTCGTTCTTTCGACGTCGGAGACGGAATATCCGGTTACGAATTCAACCAGGGGGCTGCGTTTTCCGGTTCTGACGGAGTCCTCTATTTCGGCGGAATCGGTGGCGTAACGCGCGTCAATACGGCCGACTTTGTCGAGTCGACGTACGAGCCTCCAGTCGCGATCACCGAATTTCGGTCGTACGATCGGCGCATCGCGGCCGATCTGCGTGAGGGTTCGGAAATCCGGCTGAAATACGATCAGAATTTCGTGGCGCTGGAGTTCGCGGCCATGGAGTTCCACAACCCGGAGAAAATACGCTATAGATATCGCCTCGAACCGATAGAAAAAGACTGGATCGATGCCGGTTCACGGCGTTATGTGTCGTATGCCGGACTGCCGCCGGACGATTACGTCTTCCGTGTAACTAGCACGAACGGTGACGGCCTCTGGAGCGAGACGGAAACGAGTATCCGAATTCACGTGGAGCCGCCTTACTGGGCGACCCTGTGGTTCAGGATTACCGCGGCTTTTTCTCTAATTCTGGCGATGACCGCTGTTACCATGCTCTGGCATCGCGCCGGTCTCAGACGACTCGAACGTCGTCATCGAGAGCGGATCGAAATTCAGCGTCGCATCAACGATCGACTTGAGGCGGAGAGAATACACCTTGCCAGGGAGTTGCACGACGGTCCCATTCAGAGCCTCCAACTCTCTGGATTCCAGTTGACGGGACTCGAGGAGGTCCAGGAGTCAAGGGAACGAACCGGAAATCTGGATCAAATCCGAAATACGATTTCAGACGTGATCCAGGAACTGCGTGGAATTTGCGGCAATCTACGTCCGCCGGCGCTCGTTCATTTCGGTCTTGCAAGGGCCCTTCAATCCTATTCCGAAAGGTTTCTGGAGCGCTACCCGGACATCGAACTTCACCTTGATCTGCCCGATACCCAGGTCGATTTGCCGGCACGAACCCGACTGGGACTATTCCGCATCTGTCAGGAAGCACTCTCAAACGTAGCCAAGCACGCGGGACCATGCCAGGTTAAAATCAAGATGACCGAGACAGCGGACACAGTCACATTGGAAATACAGGACGACGGTAAGGGATTTCAGCCTCCCGAGCGATGGGAGCATCTGGCCAGAGCGGAGCACTACGGTCTGCTGGGAGCGTCGGAGCGAGCAGAGGCAATTGATGGTCGCCTGGAGATTACCTCTGCTCCCGGGCTCGGCGTTCGGTTGCAGGTGGTGGCGCCGGTCCGGCTCAAGACCGGAAGCCTGCTGGAAAAATTCGAAGACGAAGCGATACTATGAGCGAGAAACGGAAGATTCGGGTAATTCTGGCGGACGACCACCCGCTCATCCGGGCGGGCATTCGGAGCATACTGGAGAAGGCGGACGATATCGTCGTCGTTGGGGAGGCAGGGAATGGCCGGGAGGCACTGACCCTCATTCACAAGGAGAACCCTGATGTGGTTGTTCTCGATGTCGAGATGCCGGTCATGGCGGGGATCGAAGTGGCACGCGAGTTGAAAAAAGCGGGCTCTCCGGTTCACATTCTTGCCCTCAGCGCGCACGACGACGAACAATATGTATTCGGACTGTTGGAGAGCGGAGCCTCGGGTTATCTGATAAAGGACGAAATCCCCGAGACCGTCGTGGAAGCAGTCCGAGGAGTAGCCCAGGGAGAGGACGGCTGGCTGAGTAGACGCATCATATCCAAAATCATGCGAAGCCGGGCTACTCGCGAATCCGGCGTTCCGGAAGGAAGCAAACTGAGCGAAAGGGAGCTGGATGTGCTGAAGCTGATCGCGAAGGGAGAGGACAATCATCAGATTGCCGCCGCCCTTTTTATTTCCGACAGCACCGTCAAGAGCCATTGCAACAGCATTTACACGAAGCTCGACGTGCGTAATCGCGTGCAGGCGGCGGCATGGGCCTGGCAGCGTGGCCTGGCTCAACCCGGCAAGGACGACGTTTGACGCATCGGTGACCAGGCACAGAGCCGAATCCGGCTCTGCGCCTCTCAACCATTAGTACGACTCGTTCGTCCGAACGTGTGCTTCGGATTTCCACCCATCACCCGAGGTAGGTTTCGATCCTTCGTCCGATGTGTTCGGCCCCACGGCAAGGTAGGTTTTATCGAAGCGTCAAAAACGGACGCAGAACGCTCGAATCAAAACCAAATACGCCGCAGAGCCATGTTTATTCAGACTACATCACATCAGACTACATCGCAGAGGAGCCGAGGCGCCTCGTGGATCGTGATCGTACTTGCGATCATCGGATGGACGCTTTTATCCGGCTCAGTTTCAGCCCAGCAAGTGGCTCGATCGATACTCGTCAAGGTATCGCCGGCAGCCCAGCGCCAGATGCACATCGTAGCTACAAAGCGCGGGGTTGCAACGGGCCTTTCGGATCTGGACGAATTAAACCGGAGGAATGGCGTAACCCGCATGGTACGGGTGTTCCGAAACGCCGGACGATACGAGGCCAGGCATAGGGCGTTCGGGCTGCACCGCTGGTACAAAATTGATTATACGGTACGGGACACTGAGCAGGACGTCGTCAACCGGTATCGGGCAAGGTCAGAAATCGAAGATGTGGAGCCGAACATTCGAAGGAAGCTCTATCGTGGCATGGAATCTTCCGTCACAGCTCCCGGGGCCTTCGATCAGTTGTCGCCGGACGACCCTTCGTGCGGCTCCCAGTGGCAATACGTCAA
>JACZYK010000007.1 GCA_022571135.1 Bacteroidota bacterium | reverse complement strand
GCCGCCTGGGTGATGCGGTATACACCCTCGACGTTGACCTTGAAGACGCTTTGCCACTCCTCGGGGCTGACCCAGCGGATGGAGCGCACGCTGCTGCTGTGGCCTGCGTTGTTGACAAGGATGTCGACCCTGCCGAATTTTTCGAGAGTGAAGTCGATTACGGCCGCGGCGGAATCGCCGTCTTCGAGGTCGGCCGGCGCGTTGCTGAGACGCCGCTCAACGAGCCGGCTGTACTCCGAAGCCCGTCGGACGTAGCAGCCCGCTTCGCACCATCCATGAGGGATCTGTCTCGGGAAGTATTCAAGGTCGTACTGCTCAATACGGCTGCGGGTATTCTTGACACTTTCATTGCCAGCGAAGGAGGCCTGGCGGCGAGTATCGTCGAGCCCCGGATCGTGTTTCGCAGGGCCATACTCTCGCATGCCGCGTCGATCATTTGTCTGCACAATCATCCTTCCGGAAACTCGGAGCCCAGTTCGGAGGACGTCCAGATTACAAGGCAACTCGTCGAGGCCGGACGAGTGATAGGAATCCCCGTTCAGGACCACCTGATCATCGCCGGAGACGGTTATACATCCTTTTCAGAGAGGGGCTTGATCTGACATCGCGTGCGAGTGGCCGACGCAGTGTCCTTGGATCCGACCAAGGAGCGGTTTTGGATCGAACCCGTCATATCACCGAAATTTCGACCGGCAGGCATTGAAGACGCTCAAAAAAGGATCTACATTAGCCGAGCGGGTGTCCCCGGCGGGATGCCCGTTTTGCGTATGTACCGCTATCGCGATGAAGTGTCCTCGATGAGCGCTCTTTTTGAAAAAATAGTTTCTTTGAGCAAACGACGTGGATTTCTGTTTCAGTCTTCGGAGATCTACGGTGGCCTTGCCGCGACATACGATTACGGTCCGCTGGGCGTTGAATTGAAACGCAATGTCGTGCTGAGCTGGTGGCGTCACATGGTGTACGAGAACGACAACGTGGTCGGTCTCGACGCCGCCATTCTCATGCACCCGGAGGTGTGGAAGGCATCCGGACATGTGGATGCCTTCAACGATCCGCTCATCGACGACAAAACGTCAAAAATGCGGTATAGGGCGGATGATCTGATAGAGGGTCATATCGAAAGGCTCAGAAAGAAAGGCAAGGACGAGCGCGCCGATGCCGTGCATCGGCAACTGGTCGAGGCTCTAAATGCCGACGACATGCCGAAAGCGCTGCATACGCTGATCATGGATGAGAAGATCAGATCGCCCGATTCGGGGGCGTTCGACTGGACGGATGTTCGTCAATTCAATCTGATGTTTGCGACGTATCTGGGACCGCTCGAAGATTCGGACAGCAAAATATATTTGAGGCCCGAAACGGCGCAGGGCATTTTCGTCAATTTCCATAACGTCAGGGAGACGGCGCGCCAGCAGATACCCTTCGGTATCGCCCAGATCGGTAAAGCTTTCCGGAATGAAATCGTAGCCAGGCAGTTCGTCTTCCGTACCCGCGAATTCGAGCAGATGGAGATGCAGTATTTCGTCAAGCCCGGCTCGCAGATGGAGGCCTTCGAATTGTGGCGCGAACGGCGCATGCAGTGGCATATCGACAACGCAGTGAGACCTTCAAAGCTGCGCTGGCACGAGCACGAGAAACTGGCCCACTATGCGGATGCCGGATTCGATATCGAGTATGAATTCCCTATGGGATGGAAGGAAATCGAGGGTATCCACTCACGCACCGATTTCGATTTGAAAGGGCATCAGGAGCACTCCGGAAAGAAAATGGAGTATTTCGATCCGCAGACGCAGGAGCGGTACATCCCTTACGTGGTCGAAACCTCGGCCGGTCTCGACAGGACAATTCTGATGTTGTTGTGTGAGGCTTACCGGGAGGAAGAGGTCAACGGCGAGCAACGCAACCTGTTGAAGTTTCACCCGCGCATCGCGCCAATCAAAGTGGCCATCTTTCCGCTCGTCAAGAAGGACGGAATGCCTGAGGTGGCACACCGGATCGAGGCAGATCTGAAGGCGGAATTCAATACGTTTTACGACGAGAAAGGTGCGATAGGCCGCCGTTATCGCAGAATGGACGAAGTCGGTACGCCGTTCTGCATCACGGTGGACGGAGAGACCCTCATGGACGGAACGGTAACCGTGCGCGAACGCGACACCATGGAGCAGGTCCGTCTCGAAAAGGATCAAGTGGCGGCGTATCTGTTCGACAACATGCGCAATTGGACACCCGAGGAGTGAAACGCCGGGAATAGTGCACTCTCTTTTCCCTGGCTCCGCCACGTCGGAGGGGTCGTCGAATCAGCCGTCTCTGAATCGATTGTTGAGACCAAAAGAATCGGTCCTCGAACCGGAACGGAATTCATGTCGCGGAATACGAATCTGTTGGAGGCGAACCGATAAGAATTCTCACCGGTAAACTACCTATGACGATCCCTGTTCTCGATCCAATTATCGGATATATCGACGAGCCCGTGGATCCCGCGCTCGATCTATATGAGGAGATCGAACGTCTGAAACGAGAGAAAAACGCGGTTATTCTGGCACACTATTACCAGGAGTCGGCCATACAGGACATCGCCGATTATATCGGGGATTCGCTCGGCCTGGCCAGGCGGGCGGCTGAAACGGACGCGGAGATCATCGTATTCGCGGGCGTGCATTTCATGGCCGAGACGGCCAAGATCCTCAGTCCGTCGAAAACGGTTCTTCTCCCGGACCTGAACGCCGGATGCTCTCTAGCAGACGCCTGTCCGGCAGATGCCTTTGCCGCATTCAAGGAGGCGTATCCGGACCATATCGTCATCTCTTACATCAACTGCTCGGCCGAGACTAAAGCCCTGAGCGACATCATCTGTACGTCTTCGAACGCCGAGCACATCGTGCGCCAGATTCCGGAGGATCAGCCGATCATCTTTGCGCCTGACAAGAATCTCGGTCGGTTTGTAATCAAGCAGACGGGTCGGGACATGGTTCTCTGGGACGGAGTCTGCATCGTCCACGAGACGTTCAGCGAGCAGAAACTCGTAAGGCTGAAAACCCGATACCCGGACGCGCCCGTTCTTGCCCATCCCGAGTGCGAGGAAAAAGTGCTGCGGCATGCCGATTATGTAGGATCGACGAGCGGAATCCTGGCATTTGCGCGTTCGCATTCGTCCGACACTTTCATCGTGACGACCGAAGAGGGCATTCTGCATCAGATGCAGAAAGACTCCCCGGAAAAGACATTTATCCCGGCTCCACCGGAAAGTGGCTGCAGTTGTAACCAGTGCCCGCATATGCGTCTCAATACGATCGAGAAGCTTTATCTGTGCCTCGAACACGAACTGCCCGAGCTCATAATGGACGAAGCCGTGCGAATTAAGGCGCTGAAGCCGATCGAGAAAATGATGGAGATGAGTCTGGCCATCGTATAGTCCGGGGGCGCATCAGAATGCAAGCCGAATGCCGACGAGCGGCGCAAACCTCCGATGAACCGTATATCGTCTCGAATCGTCGGGAGATTCTTCCCTTTCGAACGTGTAACGGGCGTCGACGAGAGTCCAGATGATCCCGGATACGCGATACGCGGCTTCGAAGTGAAGCGTGCTCAGGTCTCCGAGATCGTTGAAGAGCGAGAAGAAATTACGGAGTTCACCCCGGTCCTGTCCGATCGTCAGACGCAGTTTACGCGTTCTCATCGACAGCCGAAGGTGGTACTCGCTGATCGCCTGATCAGAGTAGCTCCGTAGGAACTGATACCAGAGTTCGAAGCGTTCGAATATCAGAATCCGCAACTCGGTTACGAGTGCATGTGATCTCCGTACGTCCTTCAGGTCGATTCCCGCAGGCAGGTCTACCGGCTCTTCACCGATACGCCCTTCTGAAATCAGCACGCGGGCGTGTGGATTCTGGACCTGCCAGAACGCGCCGGCATAGCCGGGAAGAAATCGCCGGCTGTTGTAGTGCATTGCCAGTCGGAAATGAATCCTCGCCAGGTCGATGAAATTGTCGCTGCGGAAATCCGCGCCGAAGTACAGGCCCTGGCCGCTCGGGCGCGCTCTCGCATAGCTCACGAAGGGATGGAGGCTGAATGCTCCCGAATACACGGCTTCCATCTGCATTTCAATATGATAGGCGCTGAACCGATCGGTTGAAGGCAGGCTGTCGGACCGGTCCTGAATCCCGTTTATCGCCAGAGTTATCGACCGAAGTCTCCGGTTTCTAAGATTCCTGAACGGCGAGACCGATATCCTGCCTCCGATCAGTCCGTCGAGGACAAGGTTGTCCACGAAACCGGCGACACCGAATACGCGGCCCGATGCCGAGGCCTCCATGCCGATGGTTCGCTCGTTCCAGATTGTCTGGGAGTTCAGGAAATTGACGACGTGACCGGTGCCCAGACGGGTTCGATCCAGGGGTCCGACGCGTACGTATACTGTCGAGCGAGCATTCCGAAAACGGACGAATTCGATGAGGCGCAGAAGGTCGTAAGCCTCGTCGATATCCGGTTCGTACGCTCCATAGATGCCCGCCCGCAGCGTGCCCGTAAGACGGGTAGCGAACCGGGACGTCCTGGAGTCGTAGGTGATCCTCCCTTCCGAGCGCCACTGTGGGCCAATGAGTGAAAGACCTCCGTACATGGCGGCGGTCTGCTCCGTCTGCCACCAGGCCAGGTTCGACTGCTCCATCGGATCGTCCAGCGATCCGAAGAGGGTGTTCTGGCCGGATGTGGTCCTCAGGGCCGTGAACGAAAGAAGGAGGATGAGGAGGGCGCGCATAGCGATCCTGTGCTCGGCGAGATATCCAAGATACGGTGTTCAGGGGCGACCGAGGAGCGGGAGTCTCCGTGGCTCGCCCCTTAAGGGACTGTTAACGCTGCTGGGCATAAAAATAGACCCGGCAGGACGATTTCAGGTAGCGCTAGCAGGCCCTAATTCAACCTCAGGGAACGAGCCGCATCGGCCGTGGTAGTCGTATAGCGTCAACGATCGAAACCTCCAGGACATGGATCTGGCAGCACTTCCGCTATTTCCGCTCGGATTGGTGCTCTATCCTGAAGAACATCTTCCCCTGCACATCTTCGAGCCCCGGTACCTGGATCTCGTCGAGGACTGTCTGAGTCAGGATATTCCTTTCGGGATCGTCCTCTTCCCGCACGGGAAGATGTCGGAGGTGGGTTGTACCGCGACAATCGCGGAGGTTGAGTCCGCGCAGGAGGCCGGGGAGAAGGACATCATCGTGACCGGGATGCAGCGATTCCGCATCCTGGAAATCTCACGAGAGCGTTCTTATCTGACTGCTGAGGTTGAGGCACTGCTCGATGACGCTCGGCCTGTCAGGACGCAGACTCGCGAAAGAGTGATCGCACAACACATCAGACTATTGGAGATTGCAGGCAGACTGCCCCGGCCGACCCTCTATCAGGGAAGGGAGTATCTATCCTTTTTTATCGCTCATAACACGGGTCTGACTATCGATCAAAAACAGTCGGTCCTGGAAATGAACGGAGAGGCCGAACGGCTGGAGTTTCTTGTGTCCCACCTTGAACGATTCATACCGATGGTCGAGGACGTGGAAAATATGCGCAAGAGGGTACGCTCGAATGGACGTTTCAAAGATTTTCCACCGAAGAAGGACGATTCTGTCTCGAATTGAGGGCGGCACGAAATTTGGGCGGACTTGAGATCGAATTACGTCACCTGATTTCTGAACGCTCGAATACGTGAACGAACAAGCCGCTGTTCGACGGGGCATCCCTCTCAACCTCCTCGTCGGACGCATGTTGATTCCTGCTGCCTTTATCATCGTTGCAGGCACGATTCTGCTGTCGGTCTATATGTATCGAAGTATCCAGAAAAATGCCGTCGCCGATGTTCTGGCTGCCGTAAAGACTGTGTACGAAACGCATCCGGCAGTACATGGAGAATCGAACGGGTTGGCTGTACTGAGCAATTCGTTCGATTATGAACGATTCTGGATCCTTTCGGCGACCGGAGATATTCTAGCCTCCAGTCGAAAACAGGAGATTGGATCGAGGCTGGATCGCGTCTGGTGGAAATATCTGGAGGGTCGTTCTTCCGGGATAGTGCTCGAGGACGTCCCGTTCGGATCCAGGACAGTGCTGATGGCCGGGGTTTACGAATCTGACAGGGGACGATGGGCTGTGGCCATTTCCGATTCACGGGCGAGCCTTGCGTCATGGTTATGGCCCATCACCGCCATTCTCATCCTGGGTCTCATGGTCATGGGAAGTCTCGGTTCGATCGCGTGGATTACTCTGAGACGAAATGTAGCGCGACCGCTGCAGCAACTGAACGAAACGACGACCGAACTTCTCAGAGGATCGACTATATCGGATGCGACCCTTGACCGATTGTGGGCCGAGACAGAGCATTCGCTCGGGGGTCACGCAGACAGCGTCGTCGACCTTGCACGCCGTTATATCGTGACGGTCAGAAGAGGTGAGGAGAGTGAAGAGCGTTTCAGAAGATTATTCGACTCGCTGGAAGGTCTGGCCTTCATACGCTCCCGGGATGCTCGAATTATGGCGGTGAATACCCAGTTGAAAACCCGACTCGGGTTCTCCAGGGAGTGGATTCTCGGTAATTCCGTTCACATCCTCACCAAAGCCGTTCCCGTTGCAGCTCTAGAGGAATGGTTGAAGAAGGCAACGAGCAGCGCCATCGGTATACAACGCCTTGAAGTTTTCCCGGGAGAAATGGCGGGGGTGCGGGACCCGATCAGGATATCCGCGCTGCCTATTCGCTTTCAGGGACTTGATTCACACCTCATTCTGGTCGAACCCGTTTTGTCCGAGTACCCCTCGACCTCCGAGATTGACACTGTCAGCGACGAGACTGATCGCGGCGGGGAAGCTCTGGAATCCCGTGCAACGGATGCCCCTGCATCCACGTCAAATACGCTACACAGCGCCATACTTCGAGCATCGGAAGACATGGTTTTGGTTCTCGATGAACAAACCCGGATCGTCTACTGGAGTCCGGCGGCGGCGCGACTTACCGGCTGGGAAGAGGCCGAAATGGATACGATCGGTACGTTTGTCAAAAAAGCGCTGAGCAGGAGCGCGCGAAAGCGATTTGAAGAGTGGCTTGATGACGATCCGACCGATCGTACGCTCCATCTTTCGATCAATACAGCTCGGGGCGAGGAACTATCCACAACATGGAAGGCCTCTCTGGTGAAACTGGACGATGGTTCTTCCTACGGAATACTCATGGGTCGCGAATTCCGGGCGGGTGACTTCTCGGCCGACCGACCGGAAGAGCAGCGGACAACGTCCCCTGCGACGGACGGGGCGGGAGGCTAGGGCCTGTTAACGCTACCTGAAAGCGCCCTGTAGCAGGTAGCGTTAACAGGCCTTAGAAAGAGTCACCGCCGTAGCCCTCTTTTCCGGCGCACGGGAACCATGCGGATGACCGGACGATTCTAAGACCGATATTTGACTTCACCGGTGCGCAATGAAAGATGTTATAGCAGATACGGACGCCGAACGACTGCACAAAGCGATTCAGGAGATTCGTACGAGGCTGTCTCGCATCCATCATAATATCAATAATCCCCTCTCGATAGTTTCAGGAAACATGCAACTGCTTCATGAGCTGTCCCTGTCGCTGGAGGTCAAAGCAGACTTTTCGGAGCCCCTCCAGGATGTTGAAGCGGCTCTGGAGCTGCTGATGGAATCGGTAGACGAGTTGATGATTCTTCGAAATTCACTCGCTGACCTGTAAAAGGATCGACAGATTATACTCGCTACGATTACTGATCGGTTTCGATCACCGAGCGTTCATACAGGCGTCCTGAGCCATATTCCCAGACAGGCGGAACACCTTCCATCTGGCATGCAATTTCAATCGGACAAGTTCGACTCCAGACGACTGAGGAAGGCGATCAGGATCTCGACTTTTCTGGTCGGGCTCTGGATCGTCGTGGAATCGGCGAGTGCTCAGGCGATTCGCACGCGCACGATCTCGGATGACGGCCTGCGTGCGGTTTTAGAGTTTCAGGTGGATTGGAGCAATTCGCTCAAGACCAGCGTCGATTCAAGCGGCATCGCGGTCTGGGACGGAGCGATGCTTGCCCGCTTTACAGCCGGGTTTGAGCAGATTTCCCTACCAATTCGACTCGGATCGCTCTCGTATCCTCGAATCTCGGTCACCGAGAGGGACTTCGATGAAGTGCGCGTGACCATCACGAATGATCCATTGGCGCCTAAATCCCCGTCAATGCGAGTGGAAACAGTGGGTCTCGGGATGTATCGGAAGGTGCCGACCGTCGTGGTTTCGGTTCCCCTCTTTGAACTGGATTCGGACACAGGAATACTGCGTCGATTCCGGCGTGTCCGGGTTGCCGTTACCAGGGATACGCCCGTCAGCGAAGGAATCCGCTCCGGCGTCAATACGTCCAATCCGCACGTTATGGTCGATCGGAGCGCCCTGGCGGACGGATTCATTTTCAAGATCAGAATCACCGAGGAAGGTGTTTACCGGATCGATCGATCGTTCCTCTCGTCCCTGGGCCTTAATCCTGACACGATTGAGCCGAACGAGCTTCATCTCTACGGGAACGGCGGAGCACCCGTTCCCGCTAAAAACAGCGAACCCAGGTATGCGGATCTGGCCGAGAATCCGGTGTTCGTGCGGGGAGGAGGGGATGGCCGGTTTGATGCAGCCGACGTGATGCTGTTCTACGCGAGTCCGCCGCAGGGATGGAGATATCGGCAAGGCGACTGGGAACACTATGTGCATCCCTTCAGCAATGAGAATTACTATTTCCTGAAAATAGGATCGGACGACGGAGTACGCGTCGCCGCAGAGCCCTACTTCGATGCGCCGGCCGCCAGTATCGTCACATCGACGATGGGTCGCCACTTCACGGATATCGAGGAGCAGGTCTGGAGCCGGGAACACGGATCCGGGCACGACTGGATGAGTCAGACGATCCGCTCGGGTGGTTCCCGAGAAATACTCTCGGATCTGGCGCTTCCCGGTCTGTTGGGGGGTACGGTAATCTACAGAGCCAGGGTGGCTATCGCGTCGAATCCGCGGGCAACGGTGGCGTTCGAATCCGATGGGCTGCTTCTGGCTCAGAGAACGGCGCCCTCGATTATTTTCGATGCGGCCGAATTGCCTACGGCATCGCCCGCTGAAACTTCTTTCACGCAGAGCGTATCGGCCGCGCAGCCGCTGAACATTACCATGCGTCTCCTGAATCAGGTGGGTGAGCCTCAGGCCGCTCTGGACTGGATCCGCGTATTTTACGATCGGGACCTCGTCGCAGAAAATGACTACCTGAGATTCAGCTCAGATCCGAGGCGTACGGGTGAGCAGAGCTATCAGATGCGAGGATTCTCCGCGACGCCCATGGTCTGGGATGTTACCGAAGCCGGTGCGATCGAAGGAAGAGAAGTTCTAGCGGGGGGAGGTCTCTTCAGTTTCCGCCATTTCAGTCAGGCAGGCTCTACGCCCCGTGAATATGTGGTCTTCACGGAGGCTTCGACACGAAACATCTCATCCGAAGCCGTTACGGCCGTTTCGAATCAGAATCTGCATGGCATCGCGTTTTTCCCGGATCTCGTGATCATCACGCCCGCCGAGCTGTTGAGTGCGGCCGAGCGGCTGGCTGATCATCGGCGCGCCGAGGGTCTCGAGGTTCAGGTCACGCTCCGCGACGAGATGTACAACGAGTTTTCGGGCGGGTTGCAGGACATGCGGGCCCTACGCGATTATCTCAAGTTTCTTTACGACCGGGCACCCGATGAGGAGAGCCTGCTGCGTTATGCGCTCTTTATGGGAGATGGCCACTATGATTTCAGGGGCCTTTCGTCTCTCGAGCAACAGCTGAACAACTGGATCCTTCCGTACGAGACCGAAGAGTCGCTGCACCCGGATGCCTCTTTTACGTCGGACGACTATTTCGGACTTCTGGACGACAACGAGGGAGAGTGGCGATACACCACATTCGTGGCCATCAGTAACGAAAAGGTGGACATCGGTATCGGCAGACTACCTGTCCAGTCGCTTGCCGAGGCGGAAATGGTTGTGGACAAAATCATACGCTACGAAGACCCGGATACGTTCGGTCCATGGAGGTCGAATTACCTGGCTGTTGCGGACGATGGCCCCACCGGTCTGGACGGCTCACAAAACGATGCCGATCTACACTTACAGAACGTGGATCAGGTCGCGGAGCTCATCCGTGTGGGACGGTATCCGATCAACGTGCGCAAGATCTACGCCGAGAGTTTCGAACGCGTGTTCCTCAACGGATTTAAAATCCCGGAAGCCAGGAAGGAAATCAACGCACGGCTGAATGCGGGGATGCTTGTGTTCAATTACAGCGGTCACGGAGGGCCCAACGGACTGGCCCAGGAAGGTATCTTCACAAAGGAGGACGCCGAAGCGCTCACCAACAAGGACAAACTGGCCTTGTTTATCACGGCAACGTGCTCATTCGGGTGGTGGGACCTTGAGGACCGGCAGAGCGGCGCCGAGGCATTGCTCTTGAACGACAACGGAGGAGCGGTTGCGCTGATGACGACCGT
Source organism: Bacteroidota bacterium (assembly GCA_022571135.1). Taxonomy (GTDB): domain Bacteria; phylum Bacteroidota; class Rhodothermia; order Rhodothermales; family UBA10348; genus JACZYK01. The sequence goes on along the minus strand of JACZYK010000007.1, from coordinate 13,079 downwards.
GCGTCTCGTGTACACGTCCAGTGATACTACTTCACTGAATGCCGGTCTGAACCGGGCGCTGAATCAGGAGCTGTTTCGGTCCGATGAAGAGGGGAAGCCCCGTCGTCTGGGAGATGTGATGCGGTCGACGAAGAATACGCGGGTAGGCTTACAGGGAAACAGCCGCAAATTCAATCTACTGGGCGATCCCTCCATGCGAATAGGAATTCCGAGGGGTGTTGCGAGGGTCGAGAAATTGAACGACACCATACTCGAGAACTCGACGGCTCAGATGAAGGCCCTCGACCGGGTGGATATTACAGGGTCCGTTCTACGTGCGGACGGTAGCGTCGATGCCGGATTCAACGGAACGGTGAACGTAACGATTTTTGACGCCGTCAGGCAGGTGCCGCTCGTCGAGCAGCGTTTTATGCCCGTTCCATTTTACAATATCAGGGAAGACCTCATCTGGCGCGGGGAGGTGTCGGCTCAGGACGGGGTTTTCACGGCTACATTCGTCGTTCCGAGAGACATTTCCTACTCGAATAATTCAGGCCGGATATTCGTCTACGCCGCTTCTGAAGATCGTGATGCGGCCGGGCAGTCGGAGAATTTCACGGTCGGAGGCACGTCCGACAATCCTCCGAACGACAACGCGGGTCCGGAAATCGACCTTTTTCTGAGTGATACCACGTTCGTTTCCGGTAGTACGGTGCCGCCCGACCCCGAACTCATCGTACGGCTCTTCGACGAGAGCGGTATCAACATAGTTGGTGCAGGCGTCGGGCACGAAATGCTGCTAGTCGTAGACGGTGACGAGTCGGGCGCCCGGGATATCAGCAGCGGATTTGTCGCCGAGCGGAATTCGTTCCAGCGAGGAGAGGCCACCTGGCAACTGTCGTTGGACGAGCCCGGGCCGCACTCGCTCTCTGTGCGCGCGTGGGATGTCCTCAATAATTCAAATACCGTCGAAATTTCATTTTCCGTAGCGAATAATGAGGTATTGTCCGTATTTAATGTGTATAACTATCCAAATCCCATGAATCGGGAAACCCGATTCGTCTTCGAACATAATCAGCCATCTGGCACCCCTGCGAGGGTTCAAATTCGCATCTATACACTCAACGGACGGCCCATACGCACAATCGATACTGAAGAAGCACTGCCTGAAGGTATTCTCGCGGGAAGCTCCGTCCAGATCCGTTGGGATGGTCGAGACGACGATTTCGACCGTATCGCGACCGGGATCTACTTGTACATGTTGCGCGTCGAAGCGGAGCGACCCGACGGAACCACTCAGGTCACTGAACACATAGAGAAATTGGCGGTCATTCGATAGGTAAGCTATAGAGTAAAATGTTACTGGATATCTCGGCATTGAGAACAGCCCCGGGTCCCCGGCGATTTGCCTCGTCGGTTATACAAGACTTACCTAACTTTTTCGTAGATCGACATGTTTTTATCCAAGAATCGTCCCACGCATATGCCTGGCGCCGGTAACAAACCCTCGACTCGGAAGGCCGCTCTCTTCGTGGGCGTTCTTGCTTTTACATTCACCGGATCGGTTTTCGCACAAGTTGGTGGATCCGCTGTCGTATTTCTGAAAATCGAGCCGGACAGTCGAGCCGCCGGCATGGGAAACGCGGGAGTTGCGCTTGCGGACAATGCAAGTGCGATGTTCTGGAATCCTGCCGGTCTGGCGTTTCAGAAAGGGACCGAAGCATCGATCACGCATTCGAATTGGCTGCCCGCGTTCGGCGCCGACCTCTTTTACGAGTACCTCGTGGCGAAGCACCACGTCCCGGGCTGGGGAACGTTCGGCGCGCATATTACCTACCTCTTTCTGGGAGAACACGAAGGGCGGGATGCGCAGAACAACCCGACAGGTACGTTCAAATCCTATGATATGGCACTCGGAGCTTCCTACGGATTCAAGGTCTCTGAGCGGTTTGGGCTTGGAACCAGCCTGCGTTTCATCTACTCGAACCTCGCCCCGGGACAGGTCGTGGGTTCGCAGGAAACGAAAGCCGGCGTGTCGACGGCGTTTGATCTCGCCGGTCTCTACAGGTCCAGGCGGTTCGGGCTCGGCTCCATGCACGGAATCTTTTCTGTGGGATTCAACCTGGCGAATATGGGACCGAAGATCCAGTACTCCGATAATGCGCAGGCAGATCCGATCCCGACGAACCTGCGTTTCGGCTACGCTTTCAAACTGGAGTTCGATGAGTACAATTCCATCACATGGGTCATGGATTTCAATAAGGACCTGATCCACTACTCCAGCACGGATTCTACGAGACGTGAGGCCGATCCTTTCTACAAGGCGATTTTCTCTTCATGGGGACCGATCAAGGTACAGCGCAATGCGCTCAACGAAGATGAGCCCGATTTCGAGTCCTTGAGCGTTCTGAATCAGTTGACGATCGGAACCGGATTGGAGTACTGGTACAACAACCAGCTCGCGCTCCGAGGCGGCTACTTCTACGAGAACCCGAACAATGGAAACCGGAAATTCCTTACACTCGGAGCCGGGGTCAGGGTGAATATCATCGGGGTTGATTTCTCGTACATATACGCACTGGAAGAAAATTCTCCGCTCGCAAATACGATGCGATTCTCGCTGTTGGTGGATTTCGCAAGGTAAGGCAGTTATTACGGCTGTCCAGAGAGCGTCCAGCATGAAGGGACATCACGGTAGCGGATGGATCCCTGTCAAAGAGCGGGCGCGGTTCATCCTTTTCTCACTCCTTTTGTGGGGTTTGACTCCGGCTCCGGTCCAGGGCCAGGGCGTCCGGTTTACCGACGCGTTTCTCCGGGGAAACCGGGCGATCTCGGGCTTCGCGGAACCCATGCTGCGCAGACCTGCCGAGAGCCACTACGATGTAGTCGCTTTGAAAGTGGAATTTCAGAGCGATTCAACGAGATTCACAACGGGCGACGGGACCTTCGACGGTGTTCTTTTCGAGGATGTAGAACCGCCTCTTGTCGATCCTCTTCCTCATGACCACGCATATTTCGAGGCCCACCTCTCTTTCCTGAGGAATTACATACGACGCGTCTCGGACGGGCGAACCCAGGTATCAACGCACCTGCTTCCGAAAGTCGTTCGCGTGTCGGGTGAGATGCTGACATACTCACCCACCGGATTAGATTCGGGGTCGGATACGGAGCTCGCGAAACTGGCCGGTTTTATCCGTGAATCGTGGTCCCTTGCGGACATTTCCGTCGAATTGCCGCCCGGACTGGACCCCGAACGCACGGTTTTCGTCATCTTTCACGCGGGTGTCGGGAGGGATATCGAACTGCTCGGTACGACGCTCGACAAGACTCCCGGGGATCTGCCTTCCCTGTTCTTCGACGACGTTGCCCTCGCGCGTCTGCTCGGTTCGAACGGGCTTTCAGTGAGCGGCTTTCCGATCCGGAATACGCTCCTTATTCCGAGAACGGAAACGCGCCGGGGTGTGAATTTCATAGAGGACCGGCCCTTTCTAGTCGAATTCTCCATCAACGGGATGCTTTCGGCCGGCTTCCTGAATTATCTGGGCGCCCCGGACCTGTTCGACACAGTGACGGGTAACAGCGTCATAGGTCCGTTCGGCGTCATGGACGGGCTAGGAATTTTCGCCTACGCGGGTCTACTGCCTCCCGAACCGTCGGCCTGGACGAAGATGTATCTGGGCTGGGGGGACCTCATCGAGCCCGAGGGCGCTGCCGGGCAGACGATCGTACTCAGACATTCAGGCGATGTGAATCGGAATGAGATGTTTTTCGCGCCGATATCCGAAGCTGAATTCTTCCTCGTCGAGAATCGCAACAGAGATCCCGAGGGCGACGGCGTGAATCTCAGCGTGTGGAAAAACGGCGCCACGAGGAACGTGCATTTCGAGAACGGCGACTCTGGATTCAACAGTGCGTCGGTGAGTGGTTTTCCGGGCGGCGTGGTTGTCGACGCGGATAATTTCGATTTCTCGCTTCCGGGTGGAAAGGACGAAGACGGCAATCTCCTGAATGGAGGAATTCTGATCTGGCATGTCGATGAGCGGGCTCTGATCGCCGGACTCCCGACCAATTCTGTCAATACGGAAGAAAACGGTCGAGCCATAGACCTCGAGGAGGCGGACGGAGCGCAGGATATCGGTTTTCAGAGTCAGAGTTTCCTGGGGCCCTCATTCGGCGCCGGTTCTCCTTTCGATTTCTTCTACGAGGGTAATCCGGTCTCCGTCGTGACATCCTCTGGCAGCGAAATTCGTCTCTACCAGAATCGATTCGGTTCTGATACGGTTCCAAACAGCAGGAACGTCGGTGGCGGACTGAGTTTCGTCGAATTATCCGCATTTTCAGTCCCCGCGCCCGAGATGCGTTTCGTCTATCGGATCGCTGATGCCGACGGGATCCGTCTTCGCGACGATCTGTCGTGTCGCCTGGGGCATTGGGATCTGTCGGAGTACAGTGGGGGCGTGCTGAGGCATCCGGGGACGGCGAATATAGATTTCCTGGTCTTTACGGAGGAGCCGAACGGCGAGGGCGCTCTGGTCCTTAAACAGACCCATTCGAGCGGGTGCGGACGGGGTATTAGAACGGCACTCCTGCCGGCGGCACCCGTCCAGTCGGGAGATAAATTCGTGGTCGTAGTCGCTGCCGGATTCATGGAAACCGACTCCCCGGGCCCGACCGTCTTCCTCGGCGAATTTTCGAGCGGCCGACGTCTCGTGAGCACCACGACGCCTCTCGTTCGTCTCGGAGACGGGTCGATCTATGTAGGCGGCGAAACTAACTCCGGACCTGCACTGGCATCTTTGAGAGATGGAGTAGCGACAACGACTTCGACCCGGGCCATCCGGTCGCTCGCCGCGCTCGACGGGTTGAACCTGGTCATTGTATACGGCGACGGTGCAGCCGTCGAGGGAGGACAACTGAGCTGGTCGTTCGATTCGCTGACGGACGAACGAAGCATACAGGCGGCGTTCGGCCGTGACAAAGACGGTTTGATCGGAGTTGTCCCGGATGTCGCGGGATCCCGGCTCTTTCTCCTTCAGGGTGACGGCTCCGTACAGACGATCTTCATCGACGAGTCGCTGCCGGGAGAGTTGAGTAGAACCCCGGTTCTCGCCGACCTCGACCGGGACGGATTACTGGATGTTCTTCTGCCGGTCGGACGGACGCTCCTGGCATTCAATCGCAGCGGAGCGATCGTTCCCGGTTTTCCGCTGGCGATGCGGGCATCGACGAGTGCGCAACCCCTGGTCGCAGAGTTATCGGACAGTGGGGCGTGGTCGATCGTCGTGGCGGCAGTCGACGGTCGCGTGGACGCCTATGATCTGGGGCGTGGTGGCAGGCAGGTCGAAGGATTCCCGCTATCGTTCGGCGCTGAGGCGTCGATTGCACCCGTGATATCTGACAATAAGCTCGCAGCGATTTCGTCGAGCAGAGACCTGCGGGTCTGGGAAATCGACGCCATCGGTGAGGCGGCCTGGCCTGAAGTCCTCGGCGAAGGGAACGCGAGTTTCATCATGATTACAGATAGCGATCCCGGTACGCCGATATCCGAGGCGCTGCTCGTTCCATCGGAAACCTACAACTGGCCGAACCCCGTGCGGGAGGGCAGTACATGGATCCGGTTTCTTGCGACCGAGACGTGCGATGTTCGAATAACCATAGTCGATATGGCCGGAACGCTGATCGAAACGCTCGAGCGGAGGGGCGTGAGAGGCGGCGTGGCCACCGAAATTCCCTGGACGACATCCGCTGGTAGCGGCATCTATCTGGCACGCGTGACGGCGACGACGGCGAGCGGAGCGTCGGACACCCGGCTCATCAAAATGGCGATTATCAGATAGTCATGGAAAGATTTCGTCGGTACATATCGTCTTTTATGCCCGGGCGCCTGGCGCTTTTAAGTGCGCAGCTATTGTTCCTGGTGACTCCGACTTCCTCGCAAGGCCAGATATCTCCCGCGTTTTACGACTACGTGCGCAGGGATCTCGACTGGTATACCATCGAGACCGAACATTTTCTGGTGCATTTTCATGCCGACAGCGCAGGCGTTGGCAGTAGCCGCAGTGCCCGTGCCGTCGCCCGGATCGCCGAGGAAGTGTACGAACCCATCACGTCCTTGTACGAGTACGAGCCGGATACGAAAGTCTCCTTTATCATCAAGGACTTCGAAGACTACTCGAACGGCGCCGCGTACTTCTTCGACAACGTGATCGAAATATGGGCGCCGGCGATAAACACGCCGTACCGCGGCGACCACAACTGGCTCCGGAACGTGATCTCGCACGAGTTCACCCACATGATTCAGGTTCAGAAGTCGATGAAAGGCCGGCGGCAGATCCCCTTTTATTATCTCCAGCTACTCGACTACGAGGACGTTCGACGCCCCGACGTGCTCTACGGATTCCCGAATGTGATCGCCACGTATCCCGTTCCGATTCTGAACAATCCCGCGTGGCTGGCCGAAGGAACGGCTCAGTATCAACGACGCTGGATGGATTATGACCGCTGGGATTCACACCGTGACATGCTTCTCCGAACCCGGATTCTGGCGGGAGAGGAGCTTTCGCTGGCCGATATGGGAGGGTTTTATTCGCATTCGAGTCTCCTCCGGGAGTCTGTGTACAACCACGGTTTCGCTTTCACACAGTATCTGGCGGGTCGGTACTCGGAAGAAGGACTCCTGCGACTGACCGAGGCACTCGCTCAATGGAGCAACTGGACATTCGAGTCCGCGGCCCGAGATGCTTTCGGAGAAGACGGCGAGCAGATATACAGGGCCTGGATCTCTGAACTGAGAGCCGCCTATGGAACCCGTACGGAGGCGATACGGGCTTCCGAAGTCTCAGGGGAGATACTCGCCGGCGAAGGCTTCAATAATTTCTATCCAAAATACTCGCCCGACGGAAGCCGGATTGCCTATCTCTCCAATCAGGGGGAAGACTTCAGTTCAACGGCCCTCTACGTACTCGATCTCGAGAAGGGTATCGCGGAGAAAGTCGATCTACCCGGGGGGGAATTCGCAGGATCGTATGCCTACACGTGTTCACTCGGTCACCGATTGGTTCGCTCCGTTTCGGGCCCGATTGACTGGCACCCCGAAGGAAATTCGATCGTCTACGCCAGAACGGGGGATACGAGCGAAGGCTACTTGTATTCGGATCTCTACACGTACTCGTTCGAGAATAAAAGCAGGAAACGCTTGACCCGTGACCAGAGGGCCAGCGCTCCTGTATGGGCTCCGGACGGAAATTCCGTGGCCTACGTCGTGGAGCACGACGGGTCGACCAATCTATATGTGCTCCATACGGACACCGGAGAAATCAGTCGCCTGACACACTTCAAAGACGGATCCCAGGTGAGAGAGCCGGTCTGGCATCCCGGCGGCGGATGGGTGTACTTCGGCCTTCATCGAGGCCACGGGCGCGATATATACCGTGTTCCGACAGCGGGGGACTTGCTCGATCCGGTGCTGAGCACCGACGCAGACGAACGATCTCCGGCGTTCAACCGCGATGGCTCGGTCATGTATTTCGTATCCGACCGCACGGGCATTTTCAATCTGTATCGAACCGCCACGGCGGGCGGCTGGGAGAGCGCCGAGCAGATCACCAACGAGATCGGGGGAGCCTTTATGCCCGACGTCTCCGCGCGAGGCGAACTGGTCTACGCCGCCTATCGCTGGGACGGATTTTCGATTTCCGGAATTGCGAAGCCCGCGGGCGTTCCGGCGATCGCAAAAGGGCTCGAATATCGCCCCCCTTCGATACTTCACAAGTCCCATCCCCCGTCGGATGTCAGCGACTGGCAGCGAACGCTGATTCAGACCAATGACGAAGATATCCGCGCCTTCAGCCCATCGATTCTTGTCCGCGAAGATGACTCGGGCGATGACGCGGCGGGTACGGCGCCGCGCCGTTACTCCAACACGTTCACTTCCTTCAGTTTTCTACCGGTTTTAAGATTGGATCGGTATGTATCCCGGCAGCGAAGCAGAACGGACGTTCGGCTGTCGCGCAGGACGCAATTGGAGACACTCTGGCGGAATACGAAGATTGGCCTATATACGGCTTCAAGGGAAATTCTGGGTGGCCTGTCGTTTTTCGGCGGACTTCTGGTAGCTCCGGGATCGCGCACGGCGGCGTCCTTCGGCGACTATATCTCTCCATCGAATCTGCTGAAACTGGAGCGGGATCTGTTTCTCCAGTTTGAATTCAACAGGGGTTTCGGGCTCATCCCCAAACGATGGTCCCCTCAAGTATCTGTCGCAATGTTTAACATTCGGCGGAACGTCGAAAACGGGCTGGCCATAGAGGAGTTTCCCTGCACAGCCTGCTTTCCGGACACGACTCTGACAAATCTGGCCTACGATCTGTGGGAACTCAACCTGTCGGCCAGAAGCAAGGTGAGCCGATCACTTTTACTGGAAGTGGGTTACAGAATCAGTCCGTATCAGGTGACAACGGAGCGGTTCTTCTCGAAGGAACTCCAGCAGAGTATACCCCAGTCGTCCTCCCGTTATTTCATCGGGCGAGCCGCAAGATTTAAGATATACTATGAGACATTCCACGCGTACGGCGATGCAGACGTGGTGCCCCACGGCATGCGCATCGAGGCGGGTTATGAACAGGAGAGCGGTCGGCTTCTGGAAGAATTTTCTCTCGATGACGGTTTTCTAAAACCCATTTACAAGAGGGATACCATACGCCGGGTGACGGTTTCCGCAAGATTCGGCTACCGATTGCCGGTTTCCGGTACGGGTTCGCACGGCCTGGGCCTCCGGCTGCGCGCGTCGAGCGTGATCGGGGATCCGGTAGACGATTTCTACAACGACTACGTGGGCGGCCTGACCGGGGCTCGCGGCTATCCATTTTATGCCCTTGGCGGGAACGAAACGCTCTGGGTACAGGCCTCCTATACATTTCCGCTTCTGCCTCGCGTCGGGAAGCAGTTCCTGTTTACCTACCTGGATAAAATTTACGCCCGGATATACGGCGATGCCGCGCTCGCCTGGTCGCAGAAATGGCCTGGTTTGGAAAATGCAAGAAAAGATGCCGGAATCGAGATGAGAATCGGACTCGGTTCGTACTATCTGTTACCGACGGCCATTTTTGTCAGTGCGACGTACGGGTTCGACTCTTTTAATTTCGAATTGGATGAGGGTTTCGTCACACCCAGTGGTGCAACTTTCGTGACGTACGGGCGTGACTGGCAGTGGCACGTGGGTGTTTTATTCGGATTCGACCAATTCTAGAGAGGGATCAGGGATGAATACCAGTTTCATTTATCTGATGGGGATCGTGATGATCACGGTCGGTGTCGGCTTCCTCTATATGTTGCTGAAAGGGAGCAAGAATCACCGCCCGAAAGACGGAATGGAATGGGCAGGAGCCATACTGTCCGGCGCCCTGGTCCTGGCTGCCCTCGCGCTGATGGTGACGGCCGGAGAGGGATCCTCGACGGCACGCCCCGAGTCCAGGGAAGCGGATCTGATCGAGGATTTTTCACTGGCTGTCCCGGCGAGTGATTTCTCCTTTACCGGTGTGAACGATGACCGACAGTGGAAACTCTCGGACTTCGAGGGCAAGGTCGTCATCATTAATTTCTGGGCGACATGGTGTGCCCCGTGCAGGGTTGAGATTCCGGATCTCAACCGTCTGCAAGACAAATACCGCTACGAAGGATTGGTGATTCTATCGATTTCCGACGAGCCCAAGAACCTTCTCGTTCAGTGGGAGGAGACGGTGCCCATGCATACATATCGAATGCGCGTACCCGAGTTCATCGAACTGCCCACCCCTTTCACCGACTCTTTCGTGCTCCGCCCGACGACTTTTATTATCGATCGCGAGGGCATCGTGAGGCGATATCTGCTCGGTCCACGTTCTTTTGACTTTTTCGAGAATGCGGTCGAGCCCTATCTATAGGCGTTCATATCTCGGTACCGAAGGATTTTCTATGTCCAGTTCAGATCTCCGGCAGAACCATCTACTCGTGTATCTCTCGGTCGCTTTTGCTGTATTATCGTCGCCCGTATCGGCAAGCGGCGCATACCGTCAGTCCGGCGCACAGGACGAGAAGCCTTACATGGCCGCCTCCATTCGAGCCTCGCTTCTCCACGATACAGTTACACCTTTCGGTACGCGACAGGCCACGTCTCCGGCATCCGGTATGCGGAGCGTTCCTCTCGCTTTCGGACTTTCGGCCCTTGTTCCCGGGCTCGGTCAGATGTACAACCGGCAATGGGGGAAAGGCATCGCGGCAGTGGCGCTGGAGGCTGCTGTCGTAACGGGTTATTTTGTTCTGCGAAACAGGGGCCTCGACGCCGAGGACGTCTTCAAGGATGATGCACATTTGAACTGGAGCCCCACCCGGTACGCCCGCTGGCTGAATGATTATACGGAGTTTCTCGTACAGGACCACGGCGCGAGCATTAGCGCGCCGTCGATCACCATTCCGACGGGTATCCCGATCACATGCTGCCCGTCTTCGAGCGCGCGTGGGAACAGATGAGCGCACTCGGAGAGAAGGGGACGCCTTTCGAGAAATACCGGTGCAATGAGTATCAACTCGACCGTCCCGGTTATGTCGCGGGTTGGCTCTGTACCGTGGACCCCGGCCGCTTCGAGCCGGAAAACACGCCCAGCCTTCACGCCGATATCGAGTATCTGTACGTCCTGGAGGTCAGCGGCAAAGGCTGGACGCTTCGGACGCTCGAACCGAAGAGCGGTTTCTGGGATGATCCGAAGCTGGAGAACATGAAGCGGAGCGGGAAAATGCGGACGTTCAAGCTGAACGGAAAGGGGGCGGCATGAATCTACCCAAGGGTTGGACGAGAGATAACCCACTACCTGCACCGCCGTCTTGGCTGACAGCGGCCACCGATGCGGACATTCTGATCTATCACCTTTTACGGGCTGTCAAGTGTCTCCGGGAGGCGGCGGCGTTCGGCAATGGCAAGGATGGGTCGAATGCGGGCATGTGGTCCGTTGCCGCCGAGGAGGCCGAGGCTGAGATCGACGCCATCCTGGAAAGGAGGGCATTATGAAGCAACGCGATGCGTTAGGCAATATCGACTTCAAGGCCAGCACGGAGGGCATGACACCCATTCGGTATGACTTCAAAAGCCAAGCCGAGATGCAGCGCGTGGCCGGGCTCCTCATCGAGTTGAATATCATGTGGTCTTATACCGATGGAGATGACTTCCTGGAAGTGTTCCCGGAAGTTGACCTGGAAAAGGTCATGCCGCGGGGTTGGGGAGGTCAGCCATGAGTGCGCACACGCCGGAGCCATGGGAAGTAATCGACGGTCGAGAAGGTGCGGATATGGAGACCGACACAATCGGCCACTTTCGAGTTGAAGCTGTGAAGATGTGCTTTTCGCCGCTGATCGCTCGCGTGGGATTTGATAACCTTTTCTCACCAGAACATGGCGAAGAGACTGGTTTTGCCAACGCCTGCTTGATCGCCGCGGGGCCGAAACTATTAGCTGCGTGCAAAAGAGCAGAGTTTATTTTGACTGATCCTGAAAATGACCCACCACCAGCGGTCAAGAGAGTGTTGGATCAATTGGGAATGGCCATTAACAAAGCCGAAGGGAGGGACGCATGAAGTACGAAACTGTGTACCGATTCGGGCAGAGTGTATGGCCTATTCTTTTTAATCGGCGCAACATACCTAAGACCTGTCCAGCCTGCAAGGGGACGGGAAAAGTGATCCTGGCCGACAAGAAGAAACGGCTCTGCCCCGAATGCTACGGGCGTCAAGTCGTGACTAACTGGATTAACAGCGAATGGTATGTGGGCGATGAACTTACCGTGGGCCAAGTGAGGATAGAACATACTTGTGCTTTTAATGATGGCGAGGATAGCGGGTTCAGCAATTATGGGCACCAAGAGGAAAAGTATAAAGAAGGATATATGTGCCGCGAAACCGGTATCGACAGCGGCACAGTATGGTACATTGACAAACTTTTTGCCTCGCACGAAGAGGCTCGGGCCGAATGTGACCGTAGGAATGCGAAAGACAAATTAGGGAGGGCCGTATGAGAAAGACTTACACCTCCCGAATTGTAATCGCGGGATGCTTCCAGTGCAAGGGATCCGAGGAAATATGGAACTCTCCCAATGCACAGGCCGTCGCTGCGCGGCACCACGACGCCACGGGACACATTACGTGGGTCGAAGTTTCCATGTCTATTAGTTACGGGGGAAGGTGCATCGATCCCCCACGGAGAAAGGAGGACGCATGAACCCAGCTATCGGATACATCCGCGTCAGCACGGGCAAGCAGGCGGAGAAGGGCCTGAGCCTGGAGGACCAGCGGAATCGGATCGGCGCGTGGTGCGCGAATACCGAAAGGATAGCTTGCTGCTTTGAGGACCGCCGGAGCGGGCGCAAGGCAATCCGCCGCCGCGTGCTGGTGGCCGTTCAAACGGCCTGTGATCTCAAGGCGCCATTTGTCGTCTGGAGCGTGGACCGCTTTGCCCGCAACGCGGAGGACGCGCTGAGGATGGCGCGGCGCTTGAACGAGGCGGGCGCCGGCCTAGTCATCCTGAAAGAGGGATTCGACAGCACGACCGCGGCCGGGCGCATGATGTTCGGCATCATGGCGGTCTTAGCCGAGTGGTTTTCTGCCCAGCTCAGTGAACGGATGCAGGAGGACAGCGCATACCGGCGCGAGCAGGGTCTCCGCTACTCGATAATGACGCCTTACGGTAAACGGTTGACCAAAGATGGGCGACTGGAGCCGGATGTGGAAGAGTTGAAAACCCTGCATCAGATACGTTGTCTCCGCACCGGCGGCTGGTCCTACGGCAAGATCGCCACCTGGCTGGAGGCGAACGAGCACCGCACGAAATCGGGCAAGGCCCGATGGAGCAAGAGGTTAGTGAAGACTCTTTACGAAAGGAGCGACGTTGAAAAAGCCCTCCCCGTCCAGGGGTAGGGGCCGGCCACCGAGCGAGGTGCCGATGGTGAAGAAGACGCTACGGCTTCCCCTTCCCGTGTATGAGGCGTTGACACGGGAGGCCGATGAGGCTAAGGTGAAGCTCGCGCGTTGGATTCAGGAGCACCTCCGCGAGGCCAGGCCGGACCTCCCCTGGGACTA
>JACZYK010000006.1 GCA_022571135.1 Bacteroidota bacterium | reverse complement strand
ATGTAGAGCGATTCGATCAGCGAGATGCCCAGCACCGTGATGATCACGAGCGGCAGGTTCTGCATGAACTTGCCGATAACTCCTGGGACAAAGAGCAAAGGAGCAAACGCAACCATGGTCGTAAGAACGGCGAAAACGACAGGACGCGCGAGACGGACAGTGCCTTTGACCGAGGCCTTAAGGGGCTCCAGCCCGCGCTCTTGTTCGGCAAAAATGTTTTCGCCGATAACGATCGCGTCATCCACGACGATTCCGAGCGCCAGGATAAACGCCACGAGCGAAATGAGATTGAGCGTCACGCCGAGATAGATCATCACGGCGAACGTACCGAGGAAGGAGATGAAAATGCCGGCCGAAACCCAGAACGCCAGTCTCGAATTCATGAACAGCCCCAGCGCGAGCAAGACCAACAGGAGACCCATCGAGCCGTTCTTGAGCATCAGTTCGTAGCGGCTTCTGAGCAGCTTGGCTTCGTCCTGCCAGATATCTACGGAGATGCCCTCAGGCACCGAAATTGCCTCGACGTAGGCATATACTTCATCGGCAATATCCAAAACGCGCTCGTCCGCGGTCCGGTAGACCTCGACGATGGATGTCGGCTCTCCATCAAAACGCGCGATCAGGTCCGCCTCTTCGAAATCATCCCTCACAGTTGCGATATCGCGAAGCCGAACCGTAGCCCCATCCGGACGAGCCAGTACGATGATGTCCCTGAAATCGTTCGCCGTGTAGTTCTGCCCTTTCGTCCGAATCAGTATCTCTTCACCGCGCGTATCGATGGACCCTCCCGGCAGGTCGAGACTGCCCTGGCGAACGGCCAGCGTAACGGCATCGAGCGACAGCCCGTACGCCCGAAGCGTCTCTTCCGAAACCTCGATGGATATCTCGTAATTGCGAACGGCGTTTACGCGGACGTAGGAAATGCCTTCTATCGCAGTGAGATCATCCTTGACTCGGTTGGCCAGTTCCTTCAGTGACTTCTCCGAGACGTTTCCGTGCAGAGCCAGTTGGATTACCTGACGACGGTTCGTTAGCTCGACCACTTCGGGCTCTTCCACGTCGTCCGGAAAGGTCGTAATACGATCGATTTCTGCCTTGATCTCGTCAAGGATCCTGGAAGCATCGGCGCCCTTCTTGAGTTGGGCGGTAACGACTCCGATGTTCTCAGCGGCCACCGACGTGATGCGTCGAATGCCGTCGATGCCTTCAAGCTGCTCCTCGATCCGGCGGACAATTCCTTCCTCGACTTCCTCGGGGGACGCTCCGGGATACGGTACTCGGACCTGTAACGCTCCCAGGCTGGCTGCCGGGAAGACTTCCTGAACGATATTGAAGACGCTGACGAAACCGATAAGCACGATGAACAGCATGAGCAGATTCGCGGCCACCCTGTTCCCGGCCATCCAGGAGATTGATCCTTTCATATCGGAAGATTGTTCGTTCGGGTATTCTGTATTAAGCCGAGCTGCGCCCTCAGGGCATTCGTCATGAGTCATCCGTAGAAGAGGCCGAGACGGAGGACTGAGCCGTACGGACCTTCATGCCGTCGGAAACGACGGAGAGCATGGAGACGACGATCCGATCTCCCTCCATCAGGCCCTCATCGACTACCACAAAGTCGTCAACTTCCTGAACGATGTGAACGCGGCGCATCCTCAGCCTTCCATCCACGACCGTCCAGACCCCGCTCTCGTCTCGGATGGCTTCACGGGGAATCCTGAAGTACGACTCAAGAGAGATGCCTTCTATTTCCACGGAGGCGTACATGCCGACCAGGAGCGGCGGTCGCTCGCCGGTGGACTTGTAAGGCTGATCGACCCGAACGACAATGCGGTACATCCGCGTGGCCGGATCGAGTGCGCCCTCCGTCCGGTGGACATATCCATCCCACCGATAGGTCCGCCCGCCGTAACTCGTCTGAACGCGCGCGGGAATCCGTTTCGCACTATCCGACGTGAACAGGTCTGAGATGAGGGCTGCGTCACCGGTCGGAAGCGAGGTGGTGATTTCCACCTGGTCCGTCCCGAAAAATGATGCCACGACGGTTCCAGGTGCGACGTATTGACCGACTTCCGCCAGTTTGGACCTGATTTTTCCAGTAAATGGGGCTCTGACTGCGGTTCGCGAGAGCCTCGATCGGGCATCACTGAGGCGGGCCTCGGCGCCTTTCAGAACCGCTTCCGCGAGCTTTTTCTGGGGTTCTCTAAGAACGAGACTCCCCAGGCTGGATTCCGGGGCATCGGTCGTTTCTCCGTCACGCATCAGCAGGCGCTGCCATTCGTCTGCGGCTATCGCAGATTCCTCTTCCGCCAGCATAACGTTGAGTTGCCGCTCGGTTACTTCCGCTTCGACAACGGCGACGGCGTTCTCGTAGTCGGATGGATCGACGATCAGGATGACCTCACCTTCGGCAAAGGTCCCACCATTCACGTACTGCGGGGAGACCGAGACGATGCGTCCAGGTACTTCGGCAGCCAGATTGACTTCCCTCGCAGGACTGACGGTTCCACTCCCGCGCACGACCAGCGACCCCGTCATCTCGGTTACCGTCTGCGTCCGGACGATCGGCGCCAAGACGACGGACTCCTCACGGGGTGGATCGGGTTTCAGCGCGATGAAGATCATCAGACCAATTACGCCGACGGCCAGTATAGCGAGGCCTAGAAAGAACGAGCGAACGGATCGGGTACCCATGACTACTTCTACTTTTGTGTGTGGATGTTCTGGGGGGCGCTCGATCGACTTGAGGCGACTATCTCTGGCAAATCCGCAGCCCACGCGCCTCCAAGAGCCCTGTGCACGCCGAGCCTGGCCAGGGCAGCCGAGCGTTCGGCCGTCGACATATTTGTTTGCACCCGAATCGTGTTGATGCGGGCGTCGAGCAGGGCCAGGTAATCTCCTACACCCCGTCGGTACCGTCGAAGCTGCGTGTTCGCCGAAGCGGCCGCGCTTTCGAGAGCTTCCCTGACAGCCGCGCTTCGTTTCCATTCCGCAGTATGCTGTCGAAGAGCCGTCGCCACATCCTTAAACGCCGTCAGAACCGATTTCTCATAGGCCGCCGCAGCCTGCTCGTATCGCGACCACGAAGCTCGGACATTCGCATTCAAAGCTCCGGCCCTGAAAATCGGAGCCGTCAGGGAGCCCCCGAACAGCCAGAATTTCTGACTGGTCTGAATAAGTTCTCCGAGGTTGCTGCTCTGCGTTCCTCCGGTTGCCGTCAACGAGAAGGACGGAAAGCGCTCCGCTCTTGCTACGCCGATGCGTTGTCGCGCGGCCTCGAGCCGAGCGGCCGCGGCAATGACGTCCGGACGGTCCCTGAGAAGCTCGGACGGAAGTCCGCCCGGAATCGGGTCTGAGGACAGCACCGGGCCGGACGGCTCGTCGAGCAGGTTCTCGAGTTCGGGCTCCACCGTACCCAGCAGTATCGCGAGTCTGCCTCTGGCTTCGTAGAGTCCGTTCTCGACAAGCGGAATCGTCGCACGCACGTCGTCGAGCGTCTGTCGGATGCCGTACAATTCGAAGGAGGAAACCAGTCCCCTCCGGTAGCGGTCTTCCGTGATTTCTGCCCGCTCTTCGAGTAGATCGGCGTTCATCTGCACGAGTTCAAGCTGCCTCCGCACATCCAGGATTTCAAAATAAGTAGAGATCGTCTCCGAAATGATCCCGATCCGGGCCGTTCGATAGTCCGCGGCCGTGGCGATGAACTCCCCAAACGCCGCCCGTGCGTTTGCCCGCGCCCTGCCCCAAAAATCGAGTTCGTATGCCAGTCCCAACGATGCGCTGTAGGTCGTCACGTCGAATCGATCCGGAAAGTTGGGAATGCTCTCGGAAAACCTGCCCGTAACCCCCGTGTTTGTCGGCGTGTTCTGTCTTGAGCCTTCGGCCGTCGCCCGAATACCGGGAAAAAAGGCCGCCCGTGTCGCCTCGTGAGCGTGCTGGACCTCGAGAACACGAGCCAGTGCAATCCGAAGGTCCAGATTGCGCGTGAGTGCGGAATCGACCAGTGTATTCAGCGTGGGATCATTGTATCCCTCCCACCAACTTACCTGCGCATCCGCCTGATCCGAAACGGCGTCGGTGGCGGCCGCCGGCGTCCCATAGGAGTCTGGAAGTCTGGCTTCCATATCCGGCGGTGCTACATGCGGCACCATCGTGCATGCCGAGAGTCCCAACAACGCCGCAGAAACCAGAATAGCAACGGCCAGGATAGTTTGCGTTACTCGGCGCCTTCGTCCGGCGGTCGATGGTTCACCTTTCCTCATGGTCTGTCGTCTCGTTTCATCTCGTCGTGGTATGCGGTTGTGCGATAAATTCCTCTCGAACGTAAAACCACGCAGGTAGGCATCGATGCGGCGATAACCAAGCCCACAACCAACTTGCTATCGGTAGGGTGGGGATCGCCCGAACCGTCCCGAGCATAGTCGGGACAAACGCACATGGAGACTGCGTAAGTGGTTGGCATGATCTCAGCATCTTGCCATACTGGTAGTCCTGGAACGGGGAATCCACCACCTCAGGTTGTTGTAGTTGACGGTGCATGCCTGAAGGCGAGTCCGTTATACAGGATGTCGAACAGGTGCTTCTTCCGCTCTTCGATGGCGCCGTCGCGGTCCATCGCAAGCATCGGATTGATGCTTGATAAGGTCGGGAATGCCAGGAAGAAGAAGACGCAAGCTCCGATGACGGTGATGAAAGTGTGGAAAGGATCCACTGCGCGAATCTCGCCCGCTTCAATTGCCGACTGGACGCGCTCGATGAAGAGTCTGGGCGCCGTTTCGGCGTTCTCTTCGAGATACTGCTTGAGCATCGGACCCACGACGGGGGCCCCGCTCAAATTCTCCAGAACCCAGAGCCGCGATATCTCCGGATGCTCGGCATGGATCGACATGAAACCGTCTATGAAACGACGCAGAATCTCCGGAAAGGATGATTCCTCCTTCAGCGGGTCTCGCAACGCACCCATGAATTCCCGAAATACATGCGAGAAGACGGCTCTATAGAGGCGATCCTTGCTTCGGAAATAGTAGTGGAGAAGCGCTTTGTTTATACCCGCTTCCTCTGCAATTTCCTGCATTCGCGCTCCGTCTTTTCCTTTCCGGGAAAAAACCTTGAGCGCGGCATCGAAAATCCGCTCTTCCGTTTCGGTGTATGCCAGAGCGTCCGTCATCAGACCTGTTTTGGAGCGTGGAAGGTGAACGGGCGGTAAATTTAACTAAATAATTTAACCATTTGATTAAACCAGATCAACAAAATATAAAATCCCTGTTTTTCTTTCCGTTTATTACGGTCTCAAATCCCCGCCTATGAAGGCGAGGATTCACCGCGCAACCCGCTGAATGGGAATAAAAGCGTCGGGAGGCTCCCGATCTCTATTCTGCTTCCTTTGTCAGTGTCGTCCTCGTTCCCAGCTCCCGATCGATGAGAAAGAGCCCCTGCCCGGAATCGCCGGCAAGCTTCAGACTCTGGATAATCTCTTCGACCGACTCTTCTTCTTCGACCTGCTCGTCTATGAACCAGTGGAGCAGTGTCTGAAGCGGATAGTCTCTTTCGGCCAGGGCCAGATCGTAAAGCGCATGGATGAGCTGTGTGACTTTCTTCTCAAGCTTGAGAGTTAGTTCGTAACCCTCCAGCGCGGTTTCGAACGTCGCTTCAGGTTCTGCAAGCTGCATGAGATGGGGTGTTTCTCCGCGCCGCACCAGAAAATCGAAGAACTTCATTGCGTGGACGATCTCTTCCTCCCACTGCGTCCGCATCCACTGCGCAGCACCTCTCAGGGCCAACTCTTCGAAGCGTACGGACATGGCCAGGTAGAGATAGGCCGACTGAAGTTCCGACTGAATCTGCTTATTGACTTCTGAAATAACTCTCTCGTTCATCTTTATCTCGGATTGCGTTCTTCCATTTTCATTTTGCTGCCACCGTACGAGGTATGTGCTTGCTCGGATTCATCCGACAAAACACATGCAGATACAACGACGGTTATCGTTGGATGTTTTGCGCTTGCAGCCTTGTGCCCCGGTTTAATACGGCTTTAATAGCACTCGAATCAAACTCGGATTCTGCGGGTTTCATGAGCGCTATCCTCTGAGCCGTTTGAATATCAGCGAGGTCCGTCGAACGACTGCTACGATTTGTCAATTTTTTTCGGTTCAATCAGTAATCATTATGGCAGGCGTATCCCGAATTCTCTGGGCGGACGACGAAATTGACTTCCTCAGACCGCACATTCTCTTCCTCGAATCGAAGGGCTATGAGGTGGTCAGCGTATCCAACGGTGCCGACGCAGTGCAGAAGGTGGCGGAGCAGCCATTCGATGTCGTTCTCCTGGATGAGCAGATGCCGGGTATGGGCGGTCTGGAAGCAGTCACGAAAATCAAGGAAATCGCCCCGCATCTCCCGGTCGTCATGGTGACCAAGAGTGAGGAAGAGCGCCTGATGGAGGAAGCGCTGGGCGGTCAGATTTCCGATTACTTGACGAAACCCGTCAATCCAAGCCAGGTCCTCCTCACATGCAAGCGACTACTCGAACGTACGCGCATCCGAAGCGAACGCGTCTCACAGGACTATCTGCGGGCCTTCTCCGATATTACGCGACAGCTCATGGAGCCGCTGTCTCACAAGGAGTGGGTAATCCTCTATCAAACGCTCGTTCGCTTCGATATGGAGCTTGAGGGAGACGAGGGGGTGCGACAGGTGTTGGAGGATCAATTTGCAGAGGCGAACCGTGTATTCTCGAAGTTTGTCGAGCAAGAGTATGCGGGGTGGATCAGAGCGCACGAGTCGCCGCCGGATGATTCGAGGCCCATGCTGTCTCATGAAATTGTTCCCGCTTTCGTATTTCCACTTCTGAACCAAAAAAGTCCGGTCCTCTTTTTCGTCATCGACTGCATGCGTTACGACCAGTGGTTGGAGTTCGAGCAACTTCTATCGCCGTTATTCTCCATGGATACATCCTTCCACTATTCGATCCTTCCGACGGCAACGCCATATTCCAGAAATGCGATTTTCAGCGGACTTCTACCACGGGATTTGGCCCATCAATATCCTAAAATATGGGCTGACGGAGAGGATGACGAGCACAGCCGCAATCGAAACGAAGAGGAGTTCCTGGCCGATTTGTTGTTACGGCGTCGAAAGGACGTTCGGATGCGCTACCGGAAGCTCATTGGGACCCGGGACGGAAGAGAGTTTGCTCAGAACGTACACGATTTGCTCCAGAGCGACCTAAGCGCCGTCGTCGTCAACTTTGTAGACATCCTCGCTCACAGCCGATCCGATTCGGAAGTACTGAAGGAGCTCTCCCCCGACGAACGCGCCTATCGCGCGCTTTCGCGGACGTGGTTCGAGCACTCATGGCTTTTCCAGGCTTTCCAACAATTGGCCGAAACCGATTGTACGATTGTTATTACGACGGATCACGGGGCCATTCGGAGCCTGAGGGCTACAAAAGTGGTCGGCGATCGCGAAACGTCGACAGCTCTTCGGTACAAATTCGGTCGTAACCTGAGGTGCGACGCTAAACACGCCATCTTCGTACGTAATCCTAATGAGTTCGGGCTTCCCCGTGACAACGCCAGCACGAACTACATCATTGCGAAAGAGGATTACTATTTCGTCTACCCGACCAACTACCACAAGTATTTGAATCGATACCGGGATACGATGCAGCACGGCGGCGTTTCCTTGGAGGAGATGATTCTACCCGTCGTCACATTGAGGCCGAAGCGATAGCCTGGGGCCCGCCCACACGAATCTGCCGGACATGACAGCGATCACTACTGGGTCTCCGAGCCAACGATGGATGACCCTTTCCGACGCCGCAAAACTACGAGTCGAATCCGAAGGACCGGATGAGACGATATCCATCGGTGAGCAGCTTGCAGAGAAGCTCCAGGCCGGTGACGTGGTCGCCATCTACGGAGAACTCGGATCGGGCAAGACACAGCTGGTCAAGGGAATCTGTCGATACTTCGGCATCGATGAACAGAGCGTATCGAGCCCGACGTTTACGATCATACACGAGTACGACGGTTCACTGCCCGTGTATCATCTCGACCTGTACCGGATTCAGAGGATTGAGGAGGTGATCGATATCGGATTTTCGGAGTACGTGTACGGTGATGGAATCTGCCTGATCGAATGGCCGGATATTGTATCATCCATGTTGCCCGAGCACACGCTATGCCTGCGAATAAGCCATCTTCAGGGCAACCGGCGGCTCCTTGTCAGGGAGAAAGCGATACTTCGAAACCAGCCGGACGACTGATACCACACTCTCTGTGACTATCGATGAAGCCCAGAGCGTCCTCTTCGACCTTCCAAGTTTTGCAGACACGGGAGCGCTGGCCTATAAGCCCGGTCTGGAGAGAATGAAGAGCCTCATGGAGGCGATGCACCGGCCGGATCGGGCGTTCCCGAGTATTCTGATCGCAGGTACGAACGGAAAGGGTTCGACAGCCTCGATACTCGCTTCCATCACGACTGCAGCCGGGAAAAAAACCGGCCTTCACACTTCTCCTCACCTCGCGTTCATCGGAGAGCGGATGCGAATAAACGGCGTACCTGCCTGTCCGGAATGGATCGCACGTAATGTCGAAAGATTTGCGCGATCCATCAACGAGATCGGGGCAAGCTTCTTCGAGGCCACCACGGCATTAAGCCTCCTTTATTTCGCCGAAAAAAATGTTGATCTGGCCGTAGTGGAGGTCGGTCTCGGCGGTCGACTGGATGCCACGAATATTCTGAATCCAATACTCTCCGTTATTACGGGAATCGCCCTGGATCACACGGAGATACTCGGGGAAACCCTGCCCGAGCTCGCAACCGAGAAGGCGGGAATCGTAAAGCCCGATACGCCATTTCTGACGGGAGCCGTTCAGCCGGAAGTCCTGTCGGTGTTTCGAAAAATCGCGGCCAATAATCGATCAACCTATCACGTTCTGAAAGATCAGACAAGTCTGGTGAACCACGAAGATTCGTCTTTCACCCTCCAAACGCCTGAACGTACGTACCCGTCGCTGAGGCTTGATCTCAAAGGCGACCATCAAAAAAGAAATGCCGCCCTCGCGATTCGCGCCGCAGAGATCTGTGCCATCCATTCGGGCGCCGGCGAATCCAGTATCAGGGACGGACTCGGCAATGTAGTCGGACTTTCAGGCCTCCGGGGTCGACTGGAGCGTATTCATGCCGATCCTCTAATTCTGGTGGACGTCGCGCACAATGCTGAAGCTGTCGAAGTGACTCTGGCAGCCGCCCGCACTGCTTTCGGAGGAGTATCTCACGTATATATCGGTCTGCTGAAAGACAAGGACGCAGGCGAAATAGCGAGGATCCTCTCAGACGTGCCCGTGGTCGTATCGACGGTTCGAATCTCCTCCGACAGGGGTATGGATGCAAGCGAGCTGGCCTCTCTATTCAGATCGGTAGGGCTACACGTTGAGGACGAAAACATTGTCGTCGTCTCTGCGATTGATCGTTTTCTTAAGACCTCGCGCACGAACGAAGCATTGCTCGTGATGGGTTCGCACGTCGTGGCCGCGGACGCCCTGGTCTGGTCTGATGCCCGGACAAGCGAAACTCGAACAAACCTGGTTCCGTAAGCGACCTAGAGCATGAAAACGGTCCACGGTATTGCGTCACGGCACTCCCGGAACGTGAAGACCCATGCCATCTTCATCCAAATTTTCGCTGCCTGAGACGAACGACGGTTGATTTTAGAGGTTTAAACGCTATCTTTGGATATTGATGACGCTCGTGCGACCGCACGGAGTGTTTACGCGGCCCCTCTTCTTTCAAGGGCGCACACTGTACGTAGGGGTACCTTAAAACCCGATCCAGGCACAAGCACGCTTCTAATAGACCTTCCTTTTAGAGACGCGATGGGCTGTCAGCCCGGACCGCAGATTAATCCTACCTGATTTATGTGGCATAGCCCGATTCGTCGGACATGTCCGGTTACTGAAAGCAGAATAATGGTTATTCCTTCACTTCTTATATGAAAATTGCAGATCTACAGGGCAAGAAACTCGCAGAACTCAAGGAACTCGCCCGTGAGATGAATCTGCGTGGCTATTCGACCATGCGAAAACAGGATATTATCTACCTCATCCTGGAAGCCCGCGCAGAGGCGGTCGCCGGTAACGGCCGCGGAAGTCGAGGCGGTCGCCAGAGCCAGCCGTCGCGCCAACAGAAACATCGCAAAGAACAAGCGCCTCGTGATCGAAACAGGGATGGCTCGGAAACTCAGTCCGGGCTTTTCGACGGCGATAGCCGGCAGAGAGAGCACGCTGATCCACCGGACACCGTCGAGACAGAGTCCCCCAGGGAAGAAACGTCTGAAGACCGCGACGATCGTCATCGGTATACAGATGATCGCGACGGCGGCCCGCGTGACCGCCATGATCGCGGTAGAGGCCGGGGCCAGGGTCCTGAAAAACGGGAGAGCCGGAGAGGCCGAGACGATCGAAGAAGTAGGGATGAGCGCTCGCCTCGTGACAGCAGGGACTCGCGTGACAGTAAGGACTCGCGTGACAGTAGGGACTCGCGTGACAGTAGGGACTCGCGTGACAGTAGGGACTCGCGTGACGAGAGACGCGGCCGCGACGACAGAGAAAAAAGAGATAGACGGGACAGCCGCCGTTACAGGGATCAGCGCGATAGCCGGGGTGACAGACACGATCGCGGTGACAGAAATGAAAGAGGGGACAGAGGCAGAGGGCGTCGGGGCCGAAATCGCAGCCGGGAAAGCCGCGAAGAACGCAAACGCCGTGTTTATGAGGACAAGCCGTCCTACATGCAGCAGTACGATCCGCGAGGTACCGATCTCGACGGAATGATTCAGAAGGTTGGTGTTCTCCAGGTCCTTCCCGATGGATATGGATTCCTTCGATCGGCAGAATACAACTATCTGCCAAGTCCGGACGATATTTACGTATCGCCGTCGCAGATCAAGAGATTCAGTCTGAAAATCGGCGATACGGTCGACGGAGAAGTCCGCCCCCCGAAGGAGGGAGAACGATTTTTTGCCCTCATTCAGGTCAACACGATCAACAGCCGGACTCCCGAAGAACTCGAGCAGCGCCCGAGTTTTGAATATCTCACGCCGCTCTTTCCGGATGAGCAGCTGAACCTCGAGACCAGTGCGGACGAATACAGTACACGTATTCTAAACCTTTTCTCTCCGATCGGGAAAGGCCAACGCGCCCTCATTGTGGCCCAACCCAAAACTGGAAAGACGATTCTCCTGCAGAAAATAGCCAATGCAATTACGACCAATCATCCGGAATGCCACCTGATTATTCTGCTGCTTGACGAGCGCCCAGAGGAGGTGACGGACATGCGCAGGCACGTCGAAGCGGAAGTGATCGCCTCCACATTCGATCAGGAGCCGGAGCGTCATGTGGAAGTAGCCGATATCGTGCTGGCGAAAGCAAAGCGACTCGTCGAAGCCGGTCAGGATGTCGTCATTCTCCTCGACTCGATTACGCGTCTGGCGCGGGCCACGAACGCAGTCACTCCGACTACCGGGAAGACCCTCTCGGGTGGTCTGGAGGCCGGTGCGCTTCGCGGACCGAAGCGGTTCTTCGGTGCGGCGCGAAACGTTGAGGATGGTGGATCACTGACCATCATCGGAACGGCACTCATCGATACGGGCAGCCGAATGGATGAGGTCATTTTCGAGGAGTTCAAGGGTACCGGTAACTCGGAAATCGTTCTGAACCGCGATATGGCGGATCGCCGGATATACCCGGCGATCAACATCGTGAAATCGGGAACGCGCCGTGAGGAGCTTCTGATTCCGGATGTCAAGCTCCAGCGGATCTGGATTCTGAGAAAATTCCTGGCCGAAATGGATCCCGCTCAGGCCATGACCTTCCTGCTGGACAAGATGCGGGGCACACGGGCGAACGACGAGTTCCTCGTCATTATGAACTCCTAGCCTTCCCGGCCTCGGCTGCGTCCAGCGTGATCTCGCCCCTCTCGTCAGGCTCGGGTAGAAATACGTACACGAGAGCGGCCATGATGACGATCGCTACGGCCCCGGCTATCGTGTTGCTGAAGTATCCGTAGCGGATAAAGGTGATTCCGGCGACTGCGCTGCCAATACCGAAGCCTATCTGTCCGATCGCGATCGCCAGGCTCAATAACGCACCCCGCCTGTTTTCGGAAACAAGTGATGTCATAAGTGACTGAAGTGGACTGATGCGCATCGACACCATGACCATCGCCACGGCAAAAAGCACGTAGCCGATCCACATGTTGACGATCACGTAGGTCGTCAAGACCATAACCACGCCAAAACCGAGACAGGAAGTTACAATGAGGGGTTTTCTGCCGATCGAGTCCGATACCTTTCCTGCGATCGGTCCGGATACGACGTTGGCGATTCCTCCTACTGCAAACAGAAAGGCGATTTCTCCTCCTGACACCCCGAGCGTCGCCTCAAGCCAGGTCGGCAAATATATTATGAACAGCCCGATACTGAAGAACATCAGAAAGTAAACGGCGGAGGCAGCGACAACGACGGGTTGCCGGAGCAGTTCTCGGTAGTTTGCAATCGCCCTTCGGACGGTCAGGCGCTCCGTATCCCGTCTTACATCCGGCTGGGGCACGAAGCGCCACACCAGTATCGTCGCCAGCAACATCGTCGCTCCGAACATCAGGAAAGCAGCTTTGAAGCCGAACTGGTCCGCAAGGACGATGCCAATCGGAATACCGAAGATCTGTCCGAACGCGATCCCGCTCATCACCCATCCGTTAGCCCATCCCCGGCGGTTGTAGGGGAAATAGTCACCGACATAAGAAACGGCGGCGCCGCTCAGCATACCGCCTGCAGCACCGGCGACTGCGCGCATCGTAAGGAGCGAGACAAAGCTGTCGGCTACCACGTGTAGCGCGAGTGCCACAGCCATCGATCCGCAACCCGCAAGGAGGACCAGACGGCGGCCTATCTTGTCGGAAATGGGGCCTGTAATCAGCGCGAAGATGGCCAGAAACAACGCATACGAAGTGAGCAGCCATCCCTGCAACGCTTCATCTATCTGCAGCGCTTCTCCGATTCTCGGTAGGATCGGAGCCATGATGATTACCTGACTGCTGGCCGAGAAGACCATTAGCCAGAGGGCGAACAGAATCAGATAGGGGTGCGAGTCGCGCCTGGACATGAATGGTTGGTTCGTGGGTGAGGCGCTTCCTACCGGAATCCGGATTGGACAGTTCCCCCGTAACTCTTCTTGATCTCATGGCATAGAAAGCAAGCTAGTGCTTAGCCGCATAAATCAGCGCAACACCGGGAGTGACGCGGCGCCCGACCAACAAGGCGTGCCAACGAGGGCTACGGCAACGAGGTAGAACGAAGATGGAAGAGATGCAGCGGCGCTTGAATGTACTCGGCCCGGACCAAGCACTAGTCCTGTGGAGTACTGGCCGTCGCGTCCTCCATCAATTCTGTCATCCGGGAGACGAAATCGCTGGGCGCAGACAGGCTTCCGTCTACCAGAAGCGCGCCTTCGAACAGCTGAAGAATCGAGAGTTCGACAAGACGGTCTCGGCTGCCCTTCTCGCGAAGCGTCGCAAGATTACGGATAAGTGGATGCCCCATATTGATCTCCAGAACTTTCTTTGAACCGGAGAACTGCTCGTCCATCATCCGCATCATCCGCTCGACCTGCGCGTCCATTCCGGCCTTGCCTACCACCAGTGTGACTGCGGAATCAACCAGACGCCTGGAGACGACGATATCCTCGATGCGATCACTCAGGATAGATTTGAAGCGCTCGATCAGTTTCTTCTGCTCGTGTTTGGAGAGAGCCTCTTTCGACTTCTTCTCCATTTTCAGATCCAGATCCGCCTTCTCGATGCTCTTGACTTCGTGATCCTTGTATTTCGGAAGACTCGTGACCGTGAACACGTCGACCGGATCGAGGAGCAGTAATACCTCCAGGTCGTTTTTCTTGAAGTACTCCAGATTGGGATTCTTTTCAGCCGAGCTTCGGGAATCACCAAGCAGGTAATAGATCTCCTTCTGGGCGGACTGCATGCGGTCGACGTATTGTTCAAGAGAAGTATAAACGCCTTTTTCCGTTTTTGTCGATTCGTACCGCAGAAGTTCGATCAGCTCGTCGCGGTTTGAGAAGTCGGTACCGAGTCCCGTCTTGAACAGCGTTCCAAATTCCCGGAAGAAAGCCGCGTATTTGTCCGGTTCGTCGAGCGCCCATGTCTTCAGTAGATCGAGGATCTTACCGGTGAGCGCATGCTGGATTTTGGCCATCGCCTGGCTCTGCTGGGTGACCTCCCGGGAGATATTGAGCGGAAGGTCCTCGGTATCCACCACGCCGCGGATGAAGCGCAGATAATCCGGCAATAAAGACTTGCAGTCGTCCTGAATGAATACGTTGCTCGAATATAGATGTAGTCCGTACTTGTAGTCTTCTCGAAACAGATCTCGCGGTGCTCGTTTTGGCACGAACAGTAGCGCCCGAAAGTCAACGCGCCCTTCGAGATGCAGATGGAGATGTCCCAGCGGGTCGTTAAAGTCACTCGAAATGAATTTGTAAAATTCCGTCAGCTCCTCCTCTTCGATCTCGCTTTTGCCCTTGTGCCAGAGAGCGCGGACGGTATTGACCTTCTCTCCGTCGACGTGAATCGGAAAGTCGACGAAGTTGGAGTATCTGCGGATCACCTCCTTGAGCTTCCAGATCTCGGCAAATTCAGAGGCGTCGTCCTTCAGATGGAGCGTGACCTCGGTACCCCTGTCCCCTCGCTCTATTTCTTCGATGGTAAAGGTGCCGCTTCCGTCCGAGGTCCAGCGATATCCCTGACCGTCCGATTCAGCATTACGGGTCTCGATGGTGATTCGATCCGCAACCATGAACGCCGAATAGAATCCGACTCCGAACTGGCCGATCATTTGTGCGTCGATGGTCTTTCCGGACGCTTTCATCTCCTCGACAAAGGCCACGGTCCCGGAACTCGCCACCGTTCCAATTTGATCGATCAGATCTTCACGCGTCATTCCGATTCCGGAATCGAGGATTCTGAGGGTGTTTTCATTCTTGTCGCCGCGAATATCAATCCGGCGTTCGGCGTCCGACTGGAGGATATCGCGGTCGGTCAACAGGCGAAACTGGACTTTATTCAACGCATCGGAGGCATTTGAAATGAGCTCTCGCAGAAATATATCCTTGTGCGTGTAAAGCGAATCGATGATCAGATGAAGCAGTTGCTTCATCTCCGCGCGGTATTCGAAAGTCTCCGAGCCCGGAGTCGTTTGGGTGGCCATGAATTCTTAAGGTGGTGTCGAAAAAGTTGTGATCCCGCGCGTGCCTAGTGCCGCAGCGTCGACGGATCCGGAAACAACGTGGTCAGTCGGCTGGAGTAGAGCTTGTAAATCGTACCCGGCTCGCCGGAAAAGGTGGCAGCGACATCGTGTTCTCTTTTCGTCATTTCAAGCGAGAACGTCGACCCGTCCGAAAGTCTGAGTGTCAGCTTATGGGTCGGATCGGCATCGGCGGCGGCGTATTCGAGAAATCCGTCAGCCCGGAACGGAGAGAATTTTCTAAGCCAACGGGCGACGGCGGCCGAGTCGGCATACGACTCCTCGCCGGAAACATCGAGAAGCCATCCCAGAGAGTCTTTCTGCATTTCGAAGGAATGATCCGGGGTGATCACCCGGGCCTGGACGACGGACTGGGAAGCCGCAGAGAATATGCGCTTGTCCCTCCAGCGGTCCATACTCGTCGGGATCGAAAAGCGTGGTACGGCCGCGAAGACCCGTGGATCACCATCCATTCTCAGATAGACGGAAGAGAAATCAGGACCCTGGCCGCTCAGAACAAGCCGATGCATCGTGTTTCCCATGTGGACCAGGATTTCCGAACCCGTTGAGTCCACCCCATAATTCCCGTAGCGATCCGGATTACTCGATACCACCGATTCAATCTCAAGGTCACCCAGATTACGGACCAGTGAAGACACCGTAATCGAATCGGCAAGGGCAGCGACTGGCGATACCAGTTCCCACGGACCTTCAGAGTTTTCCAAAACGAAGGTCTCCCCCGCCCGGGTAATTTCGATGCGGTCAATCAAGCCTGCTTCTATTTCGATCTCCGGGGCGTCGATGGTTGACGGCGCCGAATCAAAGGTGCCTGACAGCCAGGCGACCCCGAGAAGAACAACCAGAATAATTAGCAGGAATAGGATTTTTCTCTGCTGCATCATCGGTTCGCTATGGGTTGGTTGAACATCTGTGGCTCTTACCGGACGAGAACTATCTGTCGGTTTCTACGTGTTCTCCAGCGGATCAAACCGAACAAGACGACGATCAGTACTGGGCCAATCATATTTCCGTACTTGATCCACGGACGCAGCCCGGCCGATATTTCATTCAGCGCACGAGGCGCGATCGTCTTCGTACGGATTGAAAGAAGCGCCTCATCCTGAACGAGCCAGTCAACCAGGTTGAGTGCGAAATCTCCGTTTCCGGGTACCGGGCCTATGATCGACTCGTTAAGAAAATCGCCGTCTCCCACGATCGCCATCCGTGTGCTTACGCTCGAGCGACCCTGTTCGTATGCACTCGGAAACTCACCCCGGTAAGCGGCTGAAATCACGAACGGTCCGTCCGAGAACTGGGCCTGTTCAAACATCGGCTGGATGAAGAAGAATCCTTTCTGCGTAGTGCTTCGGGACGAAGAAAAAACTAGCAATTCCCGGTCGACGCCTTCGGGTACGGTGAGCGACGTGTCAACCGTACTCGCGAAATAAAACATGAGATCACGCAGCCGATTGACCATCCTGTTGTCCGGATTGAAGGACGTAGAAATGGGGAAAAACGGATACGGCACTTGCTGCTGAATATTGAAAAATCCCTGCCTTCGCTGCACCGTCACCACCGAGGACTGACGATCCATGATGAGGTCGTCACCGAGTCCGACTCCGTATCCGGCAAGCATATCCTCCAGACCTGTCGTCAGCAGAGACGCCTGTCCACTCTGCAGATCAGCCGTGACGCGATTCAGAAGAAAGCCAACGCGTCCCCCGTTCATGATGTAGTCGTCGATTGCCCGCAGGTCTTCGGAAGGAATCGTATCGGTCGGCGCCACGACGAGCATGGCAGCGGGTGGATTCTCGATTTTTCCATTGGTGACGGAGATCACCTCCACCGTATAGTTCCGACTGAGATTCCGGTGCAGCGTCTGCATGTCCTGCGCCGGGTCGGGTTCTCCGTGCCCGGACAGGAAGCCGATTCGAGGAGTCTCCGTACGCGTGAGTCTTCGAAGTGCGCTGGTGATATCGTATTCGAGCGTCGACAGATCCTGCACGACGGGGATCGACTCGCGTTTCCCCCCATACTGAATCGCCAGTCCCATGTAGGCATTCTTCAGCAGGACGTTGTCGCTTTCGATCACCTGGATCTGAACGGGTGGAATCTGGAAACGCGTCGCCTCCTGCCGCAGTTCTTCGTCATTCCTCG
The DNA here is from genome assembly GCA_022571135.1 of Bacteroidota bacterium. Taxonomy (GTDB): domain Bacteria; phylum Bacteroidota; class Rhodothermia; order Rhodothermales; family UBA10348; genus JACZYK01. The sequence continues at coordinate 6,153 of JACZYK010000006.1, read as the reverse complement.
GATCGACGAACCGGTACTGGAAGTTTCTGCCCCCGTAGGCCCGGTAGTCGTCCAGCTTGTCCTTTAGAAATCGACGATTACTGCTATACGGCGCCGGCAGATCGCTCGTGAAAAAAGCCGTCACGGTCACCGGATCGTCGAGATTTCCGACCAGGTCCTTGGATGCATCCGACAGCGAATACACGCCGTCGTCGGTCAGATCGATACGGCCGAACAGATTGAGACCGATCAGGTTGAGTACGATCAGGATCAGGGCGAATATCAGAATCGTAGATCGCGAGGTCCAATCACGCTTCATAGCGACTGTGCTGTGTGTAAGAGTTCAAACGGATTGCGCGGGTCGGGTATCATTCCGGGCGCCTGGACAGGGTAAAGGATGTGAGCAGACATGCAAATACCGTAAGCGAAACATAGTAGAGTACGTCGCGCGTATCGATAACGCCGCGAAGGAGATTTCTATAATGAAAATCGGTGCCCAGGTACTGGAGTACCTCCGCCATCCATCCCGGAACGAACACAGTCATCTTGTCGATCAGAAACAGGGCGAAGATGATTCCGAATCCGAGGATGAACGATACGATCTGGTTTCGCGTCAGGCTGGACGCAAACATCCCGATTGCTGCACTCGCCGTTCCCAGGAGCAACAGCCCCAGATAACCTCCGAACGTCGCTCCGAAATCCAGATCGCCCAGAGCCGCGATAGTAAGCGCATAGATCAGCGTAAGGGATACAGCCGCCATCAGGAATAATACGACGGCGAGCAGCTTGCCGGCGATCACCTGCCAGTCCCGCACGGGCAAGGTCAGCAGCAACTCGAGCGTTCCCGCCCGTCGCTCTTCCGCAAACGTAGACATCGTAATGGCCGGAATGAAGAACAGAAAGATGAACGGTACGATGTCGAAGACCGTCCTGAGAGAAGCGGTGTTTTCGAGAAATAGAGTCGATCCAAAAAACCAACCTGAAAACAACAGAAACACGCTCATTACCACGTAGGCTGCAGGACTGTCGAAGTAGGAATGAAGCTCTCGCTTCGTCAGCGTCCACATCTTATGCATGGGTTCAATTCGTATGGTTTTGCTTATAAATCTCGGACTTCGCAGCGGCTATGACGGTCCCGTCGTTTAATCGGCGGTAAGCTGGCGAAACACGTCCTCTAGACTGGCCTGCTCACGGGTGAGCTCCGTCAGCGTCCATTTCTGATCTACGGCCAGTCGAAACAGTTCGGGACGAAGATCATCGGGTCGATTGGTCGTGAGCGTGAATAAGGACTCATCGTCTGCAGTCGACACGGCGTCTGCGATCTCGATTCCGTTCCACCCGGAGAGGACACTCCGGACGGAATCGATGTGTTGCTGTACGCCAAATCGGATCCGCTGGCCCTTGGAAAAGCTATTCTGCAGATCTTCGGGCGTGCCGTCCGCTACCAGCTTTCCCCGGTGTATAATGAGGGCTCGGTCGCAGGACATCTGTACCTCGGACAGAATGTGCGTCGAGAGTATGACTGTTTTTTTCTTTCCGATTTTCCGGATAAGGCCTCTGATCTCGACAATCTGGTTCGGGTCTAGCCCGGTCGTCGGTTCGTCGAGGATCAGTATCGGCGGATTATGGATCATGGCCTGGGCCAGACCCACTCGCTGGCGGAATCCTTTCGACAACGCCTCTATCCGCTTCCCCAGTACCGATCCCAGCCCACAGACGTCAGTCATCTCGGCGATGCGCTTCGTCTGGTCTGCCGTCTCGACACCCCTCATGGTAGCCATGAACACCAGATAGTCGTAGGTGGTCATTTCATGATATAGAGGCGTGTTCTCGGGTAAATAGCCAATCTTGTCGCGCACCTCCAGGGATCCCTTCCGAACATCCACTCCGTCTACGACAACGGTTCCAACCGTCGGCGGAAGGTAACACGTGATTACCTTCATGGTAGTTGTTTTTCCGGCGCCGTTGGGACCCAGAAACCCGAGAACCTCCCCGGTCTTCACCTCGAATGAGATGTTATCGACAGCGCGCTCATCCCCGTAGTGTTTAGATAAGCCTATCACCTCTATCATTGCTATCCGCAGAGACGATTATTGTGGGCGACAAAAGCATCGCCGCGATCAAACTTTATTCCTGGCACCTAATCGGCAAAAAGGTCGCTTTTGTTCCTTGTCAACGGAATTTTCTCGTGCTTATTGCCTTGCCCGCGCCCTGAGCCGCCCGTCATTCCCGTATTTCTTAGCCGTCCAAATAAAAAGCGGGACTCGCTAAGGGCGAATCCCGCTTTCATGGGAGCAAAAGATTTTCGGCCTCTGGACCTACCGGTTCAACTATCTATATAGCTCGGCGCACGTGAGCCATGGAGGGCATGGACCTCCTGTCCGCTCTCATGAAGCCCGGTTTGGCCGGTTTCAGCGCGGCCAGAAGCCGCATGTGCGGTCCCTGCTGACAATCATCCTTTGCCGATGCGAGTGCAGCGGTAGCCATATGCAGCCACTCGCGCAAACTGTGATCGCGGATCAGTTCGGAGGTTACCGAAGCTCGATCCTTCTCGTTGAGTTCTCCTGCGATATAGCCGGCTAGAAGGTGTTCGTCGATATGCATTTTAAGTCCCGTATTGCGTCAGCAATTAACAATCGGCGCTGAACCACGGCGAGGAGCCGAGGTAACATGCACTTGCGGTATCGGCCGGTATACGGTGGACTTAAACCATCGGTTTGAATAATTTCGTTGTTCAGGGTACACCCAAAAAAGGCGGTTTCCCCTGCACCGGGAGAGCCGCCCCGTCAAAACGCATCGCGTACGAGCGCTATTATTATTGGAGCGCTCTTATACCCTGTTCAAATACGATATCTACCGGAATGCCTGCATCAGCCAGTCGATCCAGATCGGCCTGAAGTTCCTGGCCGACGACGCCGTATTCGGCCACGAAAGCGGTTACGCCCTCGTAATCTCCGTCTCCCTGGAAACGCAAGATTTTTTCCGAAAGTGCATTCGAGGCGTCTGTCATCCTTTCAAAATTCGTGCGATAGGTGCCCGTGGCCTCGTCTCTCGAGAATGCTCCCAGCTCCCGGAAGAAATTGAACCGAATCATATTGGCCCGTCCATGAGCGCTGGAGGCGCCAAAACGTGTTGAGCGGAAAATACCGGCCATAAACGTGACCACATTGTCTCTGATGTCAACGTCGAGTTCACCCTCCTCGATCAGTTTCATCACCATGTACAGGCCCAGAATGTCCGCCTTTCCCTCCTCGAGCGCACTCGCATGCTCTTTGAGAGCGCCCCGAACCGTCCCCGAACCATCAAGAGTATTCTTTATGCCGAGACCGTGGGCGATTTCGTGGAACATCGTGTTGCTGAAAAACGCATCAAACGTGATGTGTCCACGCTGGTCTTCAGCGATAAGCATGTCTGCGATCGGAACGAGAATCTTATCGAATTTGGCTCGCATCGAGTTCTTCAACTGCAGACGCCGCGTACCTTTCTGCAGTTGCACTTCCTCGTCGTTCGGAAGGTTGATGGCGATCGTCTTCGATCCTGCATTGGATTCGCCTGCATAATAAATGACGTCGTACGCATTCAAATCCGAGTCCGTGCCGGGTGTCTCCTGCTTGTATTCGTCCGGAACCGGAAGTCCTTCCTGCAGCATCGGCAGGAGTGCGGCGTATCTCGAGAGGCGCCCGCTCCACTCCAGATCCTTCACGAGGATGTATGCCTCTGCGCCCGCTTTGTAGCCGAACAACTGGTCCTCATATGTTTCGATGGGGCCGATCACGACGTCGATCGTATTGTCCTTCATATCCATCCAGGCCAGGTCGCTCTCCCGGTACTCACCGCTCAGGAGCGCCTCGGATCGGGCAGAGAGATACTTCTTGAGACCGGGTTCTTCGGCCAGATCGGCGGAGGCTCTCAGCTCCTGCGAGGCGCGCTCCATCTGCTCCCGGAATGCATCGTGATACGGCACTGCACGGAGAGTTTCGTCCGCATCTCTCACCACGACCGTGTAAAGTGAGCCTAACTCCGGATTGCCCTGGACGGCCGATTCAAACTCCTCCCTGGTCATGTCGGGCGGATAAAAATTGGCGCCCGCCGGCTTCTCTCCCACTCCGTCCAGAAAAGGCGCGTTGTTGTTGAGCCGGTCCCACACACCGTAGTTGATTCGGGCGAATGTCTGAAGAGCCGGGTCCTCGATGGACGCCAGCAACGCGTCACGATCGCCGTACGCCTGCATCCAGAAGATTTCCTCCATCGCACGTGCCGCCTCGATCAGATGTGGGATCATGCGGCACTCGCCCTCTGTCAGAACCGACAGATCCGTCGTCAGCTTGAAAGACGTGTACTTGTCAAGCAGGCTCTGTCCGAACTCGGAGTCCGCGCTCAAATTCAAGGCTTCATCCATGTCTCCGGCAAAATCAATCAAGAATGCGGGGCAGTCAAAAGAATCCGACTCCGGAGCGCCCCCTTGACACCCCGCAAGCCCGAACGCCAGCAGCGAGGCCAATCCTGAAATACGTAGATTCATAGCGTCCGTCCTCTGATTCGTTGTTTAGGGTCTAGATCGCAAGGTCATCCCGCTCCCGGGAGTTTTACTGTTCGAGAGCGTCGAACGTCCGCGGAAGCGATTCGTCCGAGAGAATGACAAAGTCACCAAGGTTCGCATGACTCTCAGCGTCGAACGCGCCGAGATCCTCAGCCGGTTCGACAGAGACGATTAACACTCTGGTTCTCGGCCTGTACTCGATCAGGTGCTCCGGAATTCCGGTACCCGTCGCAACATGGAATCCTCCGACGACGTGGACGACGAGTGTGCCGGGATTTCTCGTCTGGTACTCCGCAATCGAATACGCCATCGTCGCATCCCACAACGACTGGGCATCCAGCATGGTCGCGGTATCGTGCATGCCGCCTGGCGCAGGCATGGCTTCTTGCTCCTCGTCACCGGCTTTTTCTGCATGCTCGTTCATGGCCATTTCATGCTCGGTCTCCCCGACCATTTTGCGGTCCATCATCTCCTGCCTGGCCTCTTCCATCGCCTTTTCCCACTGCTCGCGGTACTTCTCGGATGCCTCACCGTACGGGAGGGGAGCCAGAAACGAGCGGGCGATTTCGGAAAGATCGTAGAGCGATTCACGCCCGAGCCGACTTACGCGGTTCGCATAGCGTCGGGGAGCGTTGGCAGCAATCACATCCAGTTCGTGCTCTTTCGCGAACTCCACCAGGGGGCGATAATCGGTCTCGTAATTATCCCAGGGCTGGCCGGCTGCCAGAAACTGCTTTTCGGAGATCAGATCGTCGAGATATTCACCCAAAACGTTCTGGGAGTCACGGGCAAACATTTCCATGGACAGCGCCACCGGTTTTCCATCCCCGTTCTGCCAGAGCCGATGCGCGCGGTGCATGAGCGCCAGTTGAAGATCATGCACGACGGGATCGTTATGCGTCTCCCCGATGAACAGTACGTCGACATCCTTCATGGCCTCGACGACGTCGTCGACGTGGGTAAAGCAGCGCGACTGGGTCCCGTCCCCGTACACGGTCAGGTCCTCCCCGAGGACACGAACGGGGATCGCGCTTCCCGGCTCCAGTGAGGACGCCACCGCCACCGGGTGCCAGAACTTGCGCAGCAGCGTCCCCATGGATGTACCCACGCCGGTGTTGACAAGCTCCTCAAGTGTGTCGGTCACCATATCGTTGCCTCCGCTGATTGGTGCCCCCAGGGTACCGCGTTCTCTAGACTAGCGTGGTGCTATTTTGGGCGGGGGACCGCTTTCACCAGGCCGATGAACCTCGGTTGTACTGCTCAGCGTGCTCGACGCCGTCTATATAGACGTGCGGCACACGAGGGTGGTTGTCAGCATCGGTTCTGTCAGAACTCAGGGCTTGGTTCGGTACGATGACAAGCTGACTCAGGATCGCGCTGGAGGTTAGGCGGTCAACTCCGCTATCAGTGTCGACCATCTGCTGCTGAAGATCTGCCGTCTGTCTGATGCTGCAACTCGTTGGCCTCGGGGATTCGGAACCCTCAGGTAATGACGTAACTCGTCGAAAGCGGTGCAAAACCGACTCGCGGATTCGAATCGGCCGAAACCGAGCATCGGATAGTAGCGCTGCTTGATCGGCCGATGATGCTGCTCCATCCGATTGTTTAGATACTGATTCTGGCGATGCAGGGCC
>JACZYK010000209.1 GCA_022571135.1 Bacteroidota bacterium | reverse complement strand
GGGAATCCGTCCAGCTCAACGAATGCATTCACGACATCGACCAGCCCTCCGGTCGTGAAGCTGCCCAGAATGACCGGGCGCTCGGCCTGAGATATACGCTCGACAGCTCTGAGGGCCAGAATGGTTGCCGCTTTGTGATGGGCGTGGAACGGCTTTATGGGGAGGTGTGTGAATACGAAATCATACGATCCTCGACGGAGGATGTCATCCAGGCGAGCATCAACGTATTCGACGTCCCAGACATGGGTCAGAATCGAATCGGCATTTTGCGTTTTACCCTGGTCAGGCTGATCGAGGAAAAAATAATTGCGAATACCGACAATTCGTCCACCCGCCATGAGTTCCTGCTTTCTTATGGCGGGCAGATAGTTACGGGCAACTTCAGGATCGGTCAATTTGAGTCCGTAGATCTCTTCGGCCAGGACGGAAAATCGGTATCCGCCGGCTCCGTCGGTGAGCAGGGCCAGATCGACCGCGCCTTCGAGCGCGTGGGTGATCCGATAGACGGTGGCAGCGAACATGGCGTCATCGTCCGGGTGAGCCGTAACGATGAGCACCTTCGGCCCGGGATCGGGTGAGGATTGTGCAAAGGACCCGAAGCACGTGACGGCCGAAAAGAGGGCCGATAGAAAGAGGAGGCGCATAATTGTGGCACGTCAGGGTTTGAGATCGGACCATTGTACGTAATTTCAATCAAATTGCCCCATATTTTCAGAGGCCTTTTGATCGTTCCTGAGCCGCTACGTACATTGGCGAAGAGTAATCGTAGGCAGTCATTTCCAATCTTCCCGAGCCGGGTATGGCAGGTACGGATCATCTGCAGGAAGCCGGACGACTTCTGGCCCAAGATCTTCGTGAAATCAGGGAGACGCGAAAGATAGCCCTGGAGACGCTTCTGGAGGCTACACGTCTACCCAGAGACATCATGAAAATGTTCGACGAGAACGCTCTCGTCGATCACCCCGCCTTCAATCGCGTCTATCTCAGATCGATAGTCGGTACGTATGCGGACGTGATTGGAGTTCAGAGGCATGAAGCTCTTTTAGCGCTCGATGAAACGCTCGATGGTCGATACGACGGAGCGTTGGGACGCATATATTTAAAAACAGACGATGAAGCATCCGAGATCGGCGAGGCAGGGGATACGCCGGATCCAACCGTTTCCATGGCGGAAGATGAAGATGCAGCACCGGAAGGCGAAGACTCGACTTTACCATCAAAAACTGTCTCGCCGATCCGAACCGATGACAAAGCGCGGGTTCTACTTCCCAGAAAATTCGGCTGGATCATGATCACAGCCGTCGCGATTCTGGCCCTGCTAATCGTCTGGTTTATCTGGATGTTCGGTGGAACCGGATCGGCGGAAGTACCGCCGGTCGTCACGATCCCGATCGATACGGCCGAGGTCGTTCGTGAACCCGATTGGATTATTCTCGGTGATTCAATGGAGTTCGAGGTGATAGCTGTCGCGGATGTGCTCGCCCCGATCCGAATAACCAGAGACCGGTTTCCACGGTCCCCATACTGGATAGAACACGGCGATACGGCACATTTCTCTGCCGTCGACCGCATCGTGTTTGAGAGCCGGTTCATTCTCGGCCTAGCGGATATACGCCTCGAAGGGCACCTCCTCTCTGATTCTCTGATCGGAACAGACGGCCGATTGGTCCTGACAAGAGAACGCGCCCAGCGCTGGCTGGATTCGCTTGCCGTGCAAGTTGCCAGGCGCTAACGCTTTTCTCTCCTGCATGAATCTGGTAAATCGATCGAGAGAATTGAGTCGTGTCCTAAACCGACAGGCTCCATCGGATGTCGAGTCGGCGGAGGCGCAGATGCTCATTGCCGAACTCGTCGACGTCGTGACCGCCCACGCCGGGCGATACCACGATCAGGATGATCCCTTAATCAGCGATGCCGAGTACGACCGTTTTTTTGAGTTTTTAAAAGCGCTGGAGGATCTCTTTCCGAATTATAGAAAGCCGGATTCACCCACGAGACGAGTCGGATCTCCACCCGTTTCCGCCTTCGAAAAGGTTCGTCATCCGGATCCCATGCTCTCGCTTTCTAACGCGTTTGATTCGGATGGACTGCGGACATGGTACCGCCGCTGTGTGAGCGGACTCGGACTCGATGAACATTTCCCTTTAACGCTCACTGCAGAGCTGAAGATTGACGGGGTCGCGGTGGCCATCACCTACGTGGACGGTCTGTTGACGGGTGGGGCCACCAGGGGAGACGGACGTGTCGGAGAGGATATTACCGAAAATGTTCGAACCATCCGATCTGTACCGCTGAAATTGATTCAACCTGTCCGGATGGGGCTACACGAGCAGAACAGGATAGAGATTCGTGGAGAGGTCTATCTCCACAACAGTGACTTCGATCAGCTGAATCGGCGCCTCGCTCAGGTCGGCGCAAAAACGTATGCGAATCCGCGAAACACTGCTGCGGGAAGTCTTCGTCAATTGGATTCCCGAATTACCGCTTCCAGGCCGCTCAGCTTCTTTGCGTATTCCGTTTATACGCCCGGCGCCAACGTGGCCGACAGCCAGAGTGGAACACTGGTCTGGTTGAAGATGGCAGGGTTCAGAATCAATGAACAGGCCCGCTCGTTCGAGGGCATTGAGCCGGTCATAGGGTTCTGCGAGGAGTGGACGACCGGGCGTTCGACGCTCGACTACGAAATTGATGGCGTAGTCGTCAAGGTGGATAGCCTCGAGTATCAGGCCTCGCTGGGCTCGATCTCGAATGCGCCTAGATGGGCGATCGCCTTCAAGTTTCCCGCCAGAGAGGAGACGACACGGCTGATCAACATCGTCATCAACGTTGGACGCACGGGCAAGATTACGCCGGAAGCCGTTCTCGAACCCGTCGAGATCGGGGGCGTGACCGTATCGCAGGCTACGCTTCATAACGCCGATTACATCCTCAGTCGCGATATCCGGATTGGCGACACGGTCGTGGTGAAACGGGCGGGCGACGTGATTCCCCAGGTGGTCAAGCCGATCGAAGATGCTCGCACGGGCGGCGAATCCTTATGGGAAATGCCGACCACATGCCCGGTATGCAAAAATCCCCTCGAACGAATAGAGGGGGAGGTCGACTATTACTGCGTTGCGTCAGACTGTTCGGAGCAATTCATCCGTTTACTGGAGCATTTTGCTTCGAGAGGCGCTATGGATATCGAAGGTCTGGGCTCAAAGCTGGCCATGCAACTTGCCCGGAAAGACCTTGCAAATACGCTCGATGATATCTACGCACTCAGCCGATCCGATTTATTAACGCTGGAAGGCTTCGGAGAGAAGAAAGCCGACAATCTCCTGGAGGGGATCCGGCTCTCCAGGGAGCGATCGCTCGCCAGGCTGCTGTATGGCGTCGGAATTCGACACGTCGGGCAGATAACGGCCGAACTACTGGCCATGCGATACGAATCGGCTCGATCTCTGTCCGAGGCCAGCGAGGAGGAATTGCTCCGTATCGAAGGCATCGGTTCGATTATCGCCTCGAGCGTGACCGACTGGTTTTCACTCGATCAAAACCGCGCCCTTATCGATGCGCTCGAAGCGTTCGGAGTGAACACACATCGCCTGGCCGAAGAAGCAGCGGCCGGTGGCGAGGATCTGCCGCTGATCGGCAAGACGGTAGTCGTTACCGGGACGCTCCCCGGAATGGACAGAAAAGAAGCCCAGGATCTGATCAGACGAAGAGGAGGGAAAGTGGCGGGCAGCGTATCCGGGAAAACCGATTATGTCGTGGCAGGAGAAAACGCAGGATCGAAGCTGACGCGCGCTCTTGAGCTCGGTATCCCTGTTCTTGACGAGGCTGAATTCCTGAAAATGGTGTACGGATGATCGCTGTACAGAGCCTGATCCATCCCATTTGAACTCCATATGCTCGCTCCATTCGATTACATCGTCCTGACAGCCTATATCGTGGCCGTAGTCGTGTTCGGTCTGCGCTCGGCCGGAGAGCAGAAAGACACGACGGATTATTTTCTCGGCGGCAGAAATCTTCCGTGGTGGGCGGTTTGCTTCTCGATTGTAGCGACAGAGACGAGTACGCTAACAATAATCGGGATTCCGGCTGTCGCCTACGGAGGGACCATGATCTTTCTTCAGCTAACCCTGGGGTACCTGGTCGGCCGAATCGCAGTCTCGGCGCTTTTCCTGCCCAGGTATTTCAAAGGAGATCTTGTGACTGCCTACGCCTTCCTCGGGCAGCGATTCGGAACGAAGATGCAGGGGCTATCATCGGCGACATTCATTGCAACACGGTTGCTCGCCGACGGCGTTCGGCTGTTTGCGACTGCAATTCCGTTGAAGCTAATAGCTGATTCGGTGGGCCTGTCTATCGGCTACCCTGTCATCATAGTGTTCATCGGCCTCCTGACCGTTGTTTATACCTATTTTGGGGGCCTGAAAGCCGTGGTCTGGATGGATGTCGTCCAGATGTTTCTATATCTGGTCGCGGCCTTTGGATCCATAATCATTCTTCTTTCGGCCATTGATTCGAATGCGTGGACAATGGTCCGAGAGGCCGGCAAGTTGAAGATCCTGTTTTTCGGCTCAGGAGGATTGAACGGTATCCTCACCCAACCATATGCAATGATCACGGCCGTAATTGGCGGGGGCATTTTCTCCATGGCCTCTCACGGCACCGATCATCTCATCGTTCAGCGTCTGTTGGCGTGTCGAAACCTGGCCGATAGCAGGAAGGCTCTGATCGGGAGCGCCTTCGTGATTATGATACAGTTTACTTTATTCCTCTTCATAGGTGCGCTTCTCTGGGCTTATTACGATGCTGCCTCCGTCACGCAGCTTGGACTTTCTCGCGGAGACGAAGTCTTTCCGAAATTCATCATCGAAGGCCTTCCTGCGGGCATGTCGGGGCTCGTTCTGGCAGGTATCCTTGCTGCAGCCATGAGCACACTGAGCTCTTCGTTGAACGCGCTCGCCTCATCGTCGGTCATGGATCTGCTCTCTCACGTGAAGAGATGGAACCCTGATCCCCAAAATAAACTCAGGATCTCCCGTCTGCTGACGTTGTTCTGGGGAGTCGTTCTCGTATTCTTCGCGATGCTGTTCGAGAGCCGGCAGAACCCGGTAGTGGAACTCGGACTCTCAATCGCCTCTTTCACCTACGGCGCACTACTGGGTGCCTTTTTATTGGGTATACTGAACAAGCGCGTCCGTCAGGTCGATGCGATGCTGGCTGAAGGCGACGGGGTGATGGCCAGCCTAACCTACAGCGGGACTCATCAAGGAGAACTGTACGGGGCCGCCCCCACTCGCAAACGGATTGAGTATGGTGGAATCGCGTTCTTCCGGATATGCAAGGGCCAGA
>JACZYK010000208.1 GCA_022571135.1 Bacteroidota bacterium | reverse complement strand
CGCCAGGAGAACCACTCTTCGGCCGATCAGATCATAGACTTCCAGCCGAATGTTTTTGGCGTCAGGAAGACCGAGGACAACCCTCGCGCCTCTTCTTGCCGGATTCGGGTAGCTCTCGAGCAGGATATCCTGACCCCTGTACGAGAGGAGCTCCAGATCCTCTTCCGTCGCGAACCTGAACCGGACGGCCTGCCCCCCTCCCGGAGCCAGGCGGAGTTGGAGCGTCGTGCCGGCTCCGACGAGTTTTTTCTCGATCGCCATTTCGTACGGGTTGGTTGTCCAGTTCGCCTGGTCTCCGTCGCGGTAGATCTCGGCCACGTATTGCCGGCCGGTCTCTAGAAAGTGCAGCGGCACCTGGAATACCCGGCCCTCCTCGTCGGTGATGCTGCCCAGATACCAATCTTCACTGTTTCGATCTTTCCGGACCACGGTGATGTAGTCGCCTATGCGTCCGTTCAGTACCTGCGTGTCCTCCCAGTCCGCAGGAACGTCAACGATGAACTGGAACGGCCCGGGCCGGGCCTCATAGTTCTCGGGCAGATCGGCCGCCATCTGAAGCGGACTGTAGAGCACCACGTAGAGAGCCAGCTGTTTGGCGAGCGTCGTGTTGATGCGGTTGTTCGGTTTAGCATCTTCGAAGAACAGATCGAAAATGCCGGGCGTGAAGTCCATCGGACCGGACAGCATCCGGGTAAACGGGATGATCGTAGTGTGATCGGGCGGATTGCCACCGTCCGAGCTCCAGGCGTTGTATTCCTGCCCGCGCGCGCCTTCGCGCGTCATCATGTTCGGGTATGTACGCCTGATTCCGGTATCCTTGATGGGCTCATGGGTGTCGATCATGATCCGATGCTCGGCCGCCTCTAGGACGGCACGCCTGTAGTGGCGCACCATATGCTGGCCGTGGTGCCATTCGCCCTGCGGCTGCCCCTGCGCATCCAGACGCACAATACCCGCTCCCCAACCGACGTATCCCGTCTTGACGGCTCGAACACCCAGATGCTCGTAAAATGCAAAGGCGTCGGCCATCTGGCGCTCATAGTTCATCACGCCGGCGCCGGTCTCATGGTGTCCGATGAGTCGTACGCCGCGCTCGGCCGCATAGCGGGTCACTTCCTGGATGTCGAAATCATCGTAGGGCGTCGTGAACTGGAAGAGATCGCCATTCTCGACCCAGTTGCCGTCCCATCCGACGTTCCAGCCCTCGACAAGAACGCCGTCAAATCCGTATTTCGACGCAAAATCGATGTATCGCTTGGTGTTTCCCGTCGTCGCGCCGTGGTTCGGACCCGATCCCCAGGTCGACGTGCCCAGATGCATCTCCCACCAGATGCCGACGTATTTGCCCGGTTTGACCCACGAAACGTCGCCGAGCTTGTTGGGCTCGTTCAGATTCAGGATGAGATACGAGGTGATAAGGCCGCCCGGCGTGTCGGTCATCTGGATCGTACGCCAGGGCGTTTTCATCGGGGTCGAAGCCTTGACTTTGACGCCGTCGGACCACGGGACTAGATCCGCTTCGAGAACGTGGCCACCCGCGTTCGCGAGCGTCATGCTCGGATAATCCGTGAGCGCCGCCTCATGAATGCTCACGTACAGGCCGTCGCCGGTTTCCATCGTCACCGGCGTATGAACGGTGTCGACGGCGCTGACCGGAGATTTCTGATAGAGGAATTCGTAACGGTTCTCCTGGTAGGCTCCGATCCACCAAGCGTCATAGTCTCCGGCAAGGGCGAACTCGGTCAGCTCGTCCATGATTTCGAAATCCGCGAGACCCGTCTGCTCGGGGATTTCATAGCGGAAGCCCACACCGTCGTCAAAAGCTCGAAAGACGATCGTCATCGCGCGAGACGGTGGGTCTATTTCCACCAGATCCACGCGTAGTTCGGTATAGGCATTCCTGATGTCCTTTTTCTCGCCCCACGGCTGTGTCCACGTTTCGTCGACGCGGCGCTCGGCGCTCGAAGCGATCTGAAGATTCCACGCGAGAGGTGGCGCGTTCTTTAAAATAAAGCCGAGCCGGGAAGGCTCGATGAGGGGGCTTCCCACCCACGATACTTTGTAGAATGGGCCTCCGTTTTCAAGGAAGAAGGAAACCTGTACGGTGCCGTTCGGGGAGGCTATGTCTAGGCTCTGGCCGGCGGCCGGTCGGAAAACACTCAGCGAAATCAAGACCAGCAAAGCGGCAGCCCACCTCATTACACCCTCCGAGACCAAATGTGGTCCATTGTGATGCTGTTAATTTAGCTGTAAGGCACGACATGTGCTCGAAGCACCGCGGAGTATTTCCGCACTTGAATTGCGCTGGATTCTGGCGTTTTCTAATCGTAGTGCGTATCAATAGAGTGTCGTTGCGGGGTACGAATCAAATACAGTGATCATTGCTGCGGAGAGGCACATGTCCGTCAAGCGATCAGAGGAATTGCTGCGAAGCCTGTTCGATCTTGCTGATGTTAAGATCGGTGGCGATCGATCGTGGGACATCGTAGTCCACGACGACAAGTTCTACGGCCGCGTGCTCAGCCACGGCTCACTCGGTCTAGGCGAGAGCTATATGGACGGTTGGTGGGACGTCGAGAGCCTGGACGAACTCGTCTTCCGTTTGGTTCGGGCGCGTTCGAGCGAGAAGATTCGCCGCGATCTCGGAACCGTCCTCCTGTATCTTGGCCAAAGGATTTCGAACCGCCAGCGGAAGTCCAAGGCCGGGAGCATCGGTGACCATCATTACGACCTCGGGAATGACCTCTTCCAGGCCATGCTGGACCGGCGCATGGTCTACAGCTGTGCCTACTGGGAAGGAGTGGATACGCTCGATGAGGCGCAGATAAAAAAGCTCGATCTCGTGTGTCGCAAGCTCGGTCTTGAGCGCGGCATGACGGTGCTCGATATCGGATGTGGATGGGGCAGCTTCGCCAAATTCGCTGCCGAGCGCTACGGAGTATCTGTCGTCGGCATCAACGACTCGAAGGAGCAGGTGGAGCTGGGAACGAAGCGGTGCGAAGGACTCCCCGTCGAGATTCGCTACCAGGATTACCGCGACGTCGAAGCTACGTTCGACCGCGTCGTCTCGATCGGGATGTTCGAGCACGTCGGAGCGAAGAACTACGACGCCTACATGCAGGTCGTGAGCCGCCGCCTGAAAGATGACGGGCTTTTCCTGCTGCACACGATCGGGTCGAACAGGCCGTCCAGGCGGCCCGACGCCTGGACCGTGAAGTACATTTTCCCTTGGAGCGAATTGCCGACTATTCGCCAGATCGGAAAGGCCATCGAGGGGCTTTTCATCATGGAGGACTGGCACAACCTCTCGGTCAACTACGACAAGACGCTCCTCGCCTGGCAGGAGAATTTCGACGCGAACTGGGAATCTCTCCGCCCCGTATACGGCGACCGGTTCTACCGAATGTGGAACTTTTTCCTGCTCTCATGCGCCGGATCGTTTCGTGCCCGGCATAACCAGCTGTGGCAAATCGTGCTATCGAAGAGAGGGGTGGTGGGTGGTCTTCGGTCCGTGCGGTGAGTTCAGTCAGGATGTCGAAACGTCCCGCTTCGAAGCGCACTGATTTGACGTGCGATCCATTGCGTGACGTTACTGTGGGGAATAAGGCCCTGGCCGTCGGAAACGTAATCGAGGCCATCCAGTACTTTCGCATACGGGCCGAACCCCTGCACGCGGAATGGGATGACAATCGCCGTGCCACCGTCGTCCCGAGCCCTCTCTACGAAGGCACGGATTCGCTTCTCGGCCTCCTCGCGTTTCTCATGCCAGTCTTCGCGCAGGGTCTCGACCTGGACGCGTCGAAAAGGGAGGCCATCCCTTACTGTACCTGCGCGCTTGTCGATGTCGACGATCCACGTCTCGTTCTCCAAGTCATCGCCTGGTCCATGTGCAAGGATGAGAACATCCTCGCTCTGCGGATCACGGCTGAGAGCCCGCGCACGGTCTGCAAGAATGGGGCCCATTTCCGGGGCTGAAGAAAGACCCTGCGTGCTGAGGGCGAAGGATGCTTCGGCCTGGACCCTCCAGAACTCCCTGCTCTGGCTGTCATGGCCAGCCTCGCGCGTATGGCCTGTCGCGATCGGACGGACGGGCGCCCCATGGCGAAGACCAAGTATCTGTTCGGTACGCTCGTACCAGCTCTTCCCGGAGACGAAGAGGCGAACGACTCCGATCCTCCTGATGCCTCGTGCCTCCAGCCTCCGGACACCTTCCTGGATCGTAACGGCATCAGCCATGCCAAAGGCCAGCTCAATCGTGTATTGGTCCCGCAGAGGATCCACCGCGCCCAGAACTCCTTCGTTCCATTCCGGCGACCCCCCGTGCGCCATCAGAAGGACCCCGAAATCACTCGAACTCTCCTGCGGTGCTCCGGGAGACAAGGCGCCGTGCGATGCACAGCCTGCGGCCAGAACAAGGATACAGTGGAGCCCAATGGAACGAACAAGGGTCATCGAGAAGTCTACAGCGTGGTTAGTCTGGTTCGCCCGCGGGAACCGGTTCAAGGAAAGGTAGCGCCGTTGAGATCTGTTCTCAACAAGATCTCCGTGGCTTCTTCCCAGGCGTAGCTGCGGCTTTCACTGGTGGACTGACATGCAACATGTGAGCCTTGTCCACGGGCCGCGGGTCTCAATAAGATGGGAAGAACTCTTATGCAATAACCAAACGACCGCCGGGATAACGGACGGCCAAAAACGTTAGACAGACCCGGAGATTCAAACTGATGTCGATTCGAACAAAACCTTTACCCGCCGGAGTTTTGCTTTCGTCCGAGCACGTGATAGATCAAAATTTCGCTGCATGTTCAGCCAGTATTCCGGTGTCGTACTGAATGCCTTAGACAGACGCAATGCCATTTCTACACTTACACCAGATTTTCCATTGACAAGCTCCGAAAACGCCTTGCGCGTCACACATAACGCCTTCGCGGCCGCCGTAACCGTTAATTTGAGTGGTTTCAAATACAACTCCCTCAAAACCTCGCCCGGGTGAGCCGGGTTTTGCATCCTCATCATGGAATCCTCTCCTCAGTGATAGTCCATATAATCAACTTCATACATATCGCCCTGTTCAAACCGAAAGATCACCCGCCAGTTACCGCTCACGGAGACCGACCAAAAACCTTTTAACTTCCCTTTCAGCGAATGCAAGTCGGAACCAGGAAATCTCATGTCCTCAACTTCGCGAGCCGCTTGAAGGGCTGTCAAGATCAATATGAGTCGGTTTCGGTGGCGCCGATCAATCTTAGACGCATCATCTTCCTCATGGAACTTGCGGAGGCCCTTATGCTTGATTGAGCGGATCATATACCAATATAGAATGAAACCTGTTACGTGTCAAGTGTCAATTTAATGA
>JACZYK010000207.1 GCA_022571135.1 Bacteroidota bacterium | reverse complement strand
GACTCTCCGATGACGACCCCTGAAAGACCGATATAAAGCCCCAGATACAGGAAGAGTTTCTTCAGGGTTTTCTGCGAAGCACCCATACTCGAAAGAATCCCCACTTCCCTAGTTTTTTCTAGTATGATCATTAGAAGCGTACCGATGATATTGAATGCAGCAACAAGGACGATAATCCCTATTACTATCGGTATGATGGATTCCTGTAGACGCACCCATGCGAAAAGGCTTCGGTACACGTCATAAATGGACCTTGCCATAACGGGAAATTCGAGAAACGCATCTATGGATTCTGCTACCTGACGGGGATCGCTTCCGGGTGTGACTGAAAGATCGAAACGCGTTACCTGGTCTGCCGTGTAGGATAACAGATTTCTTGCAGGATCGACCGACGTAAACACGTATAGCTCATCGAAATTGGACAACGAGGTCTCGTAGATGCCGGTCACGCGAAACTGCTTGACCCTGGGGGGGCTTGACAAGTTCTGTCCAAAACCTGCGCGGCCCCGGACGGAGAACGCATGGACTCTATCGCCGACCTTAAGGCCGAGCGTGCGACTAAGTGCCGAGCCTACCACCAGCCCGTAGTGCCCGGATTCATCGGCTGAAATATCCCCGTCTCCATCGACCAGCGACTTCTTCAGATAGTCGGGAAGTACATCCGTGCCCCAGATGGATACGCCGTCGACCTGTCGGCGAGATCGGCGAAGGAGAACGAATTCCTGTACGACAGGAGAAACATGGTCTACAGAGGGTTGGCTACTCAGGCGCTCTCTAAGAACATCGGCATCGTTCAGGGGCGCGTCCCGGAAGCTTTCGACCTGGACATGCGCCCCGAAGCCAATGATTTTGGCTTCGATCTCCTGACTGAATCCCCTGACGATCGACAAGGCAAGTATCAGAGCACTGACTCCCAGTGCAACGCCACCGACGGCGATGTACGTGACAAAGCGAAGAAACCTACGTCCTTCAGATCTCCCCTGTGCGCCTCTCAAATACCTCAGCGCGATAAATCGCTCGAATCCGGTCTTCAACGTGGTAGGCCAAATCGTGAGAAAATGATTGCGCCCAAGACGACCGGGTCGGGAAATTGATCCTCAACACGGACATCGAGCTCAAGACGGGAGTCGACCGCGGGGCTGCGATTCTACGAATACTCGCGCTTTGGCGCGGCGAGTATGTCAACCGAAATTTTCCAGGGTGTCCAAATCTCCTGAATCTACGTCGACGAAGTGGTATGGCGGCCAGGGTCCACTTTGCTCGTAGGCAAAACCGAGATCCGCGTACTCATCCGCCAGCGTTTCGAGCGCCATCGAGAACTGCCGTTCCAGACTGCACGGCACGAGGTATGCTGCGTTCATCACGAGTTCACGTCCTTCGATATCGTTTTTGTCGCCAAGGGGCTTGAAAACGCCCTCCGCCGCCTTGTCCAGGAGCGCGATATGGGCCCTTCGAATGCAGCTTTCAAGAAGGCTCTTTATCGTTGACGAACCTGCGTCAGCGCCGTTTTTCTGTAGTTCAGTCTTCAGGAAATGTGCCACTCCCTTCGACATCTCGTCCAGCGACTCGTCAACCATCTTTTCATTTTTCGAGACGATGTCCTTGAGCTTCCGGGTGTCGCAGAATACGCGCACACCGTACTCCTTCTTGTCGTATAGCCGCTCGAGTGCCTTTTCAAACTGAGGACGGCGCTCGGCGATCAGACTGAAAACGTTTTCTTCCGAGTCACATACCGTTCCAAACCGTAGCGGTACGAGCGTAGCAATCTGCTTCATCTCGGACAGAACAGCTGCGTGTCGCCTGACATGGGACTTCAACCAGTTCGTGTCTCGCATTTTTTCCGTGAGCACTGAAGCGCCAAAGGATTTACTGGAAACGCGGCTTACGATGGCTCCGAGAAATCCATCCGTAAGAATAAATACGCCGGACTCACCGTCTACACCGGCGATCATTACTTCACCTTCCTCGACCGGTCTGTCGTGAGCGATGATACCGTACAGATAATAGACGAGTGCCGAATCTTGCGATTCTCCTAAGCTGATCTCCGGAATGGAGTTGCTCGTCATTCCGTCGTCGCTCGGGCGTTCGAAATCGTACGGACGAATTTCATTCACCGTCCACTTCTTTTCGTCGGACGCATCTTCGCCCTGGAAAGAGTCGTCTTCGAACTTCGTCCCTTCGTTTGCGGAGACAGTCTCTTCAGAAACCTCTGCTTTTTCGGATACCTCGGACTCTTCAGATACTTCGGCCTCATTCGACACTTCGGGATCTTCGGTATCCTCGGCCTTATTCGACACTTCGATATCCGATATCGGTATCCATTCCTGACCCTGGGCCACTTCCGTTGAGGCGTCCGGGGAATCGCCCTCGATCGATTTGATTTCGTGCTCGTCGGCGTCGACGGGTCCTGAATATGCCTGAGACGCAGAACTCTGCGGAGACACCGCTTGCTTCGTCAGAATATTCAGAGATGTCTGGAAGAAGGCCTTTTCGGCATCGATACTCTTTCCGCCCACCGAACCGGCCAGTGTAGCAATCGCTTCCTGGAACAGACGCTCGGTCAGACGGTCACGGATGACGCGCTTTGCGGCAACGATGACTTCGTGATCTGGATCGATCTTAGCCAATGCCTCTTCGGCCGTGATTGACGGATCCGCCATGGAGGCGAGCGACCTCTTGACCACCTCGTCGATAAGCAACTCTCTCAGGTTTGATCCCGCGGCAAGCACGTTCTGCTGCTCCTTCGGCATCCTGCCCCGCGACTCTCTTGCGATAGCTTCCGCATCCTCGATCCGATGGATACCTGCTTCCGCAATCTCAGAGACAAGTATGTCACGCAAGACCGATACGGCGTGATCGATATAGGCGTGTCCTTCCTGTACATACACTCTGGCATCGGTGGCCGCCTGCTCGTTGTCCTCAAGCCCGGCGAGGGCCTGATCCGCGACGCTCTCGAGAAGCGCCTCCCTCAGCATGCGTTCGATCGTCTGGAGATGATCATCCGTTTCGTCTACATATTCACGCGCCCTCTCCGAAGCTCTCTCTACGTCGTGGAGACGGTGTCTGGCCTCATTGGAGACTTCAGAGAGAAGCATGTTTTCGAGTACGTCGGCCGCCTGAATGACCTCGGGCAAGTCTTCCTTCAAAAGCTTGCGGGCTTTTTCTGAAGAGGCTCCGGCGTCCTGAAGACGTTTCTCCGAGGCACGAGCAATCTCTTCGGTCAAGAGTTTCTCGGTTTTATCGACGACGTCCATTACGACTTCGTGATCCATTGGAATTTCGGACGCGGCAGTGGCCGCCATTTCATCTGTATCCCTCAGTCGTTCGACCATCAGACCCGAAATCAGCTGGATCATTTTCTTGTTCGTCCGATCGAGCACGTTTCGAACCTGTACGCTGCTCTCGTCAAAGGCGTTGGATACATCGGTCGAGACCCGCTCGGCGTCGGCAAAATCGTTCAGTACAAGGTGAGTTATCGTTTCCGTTGCACGACGGCGAATCTGGTCGGCCACTTGCACGACGGCAGGATCATCGCCAGTTATCCAGGTTCTGGCGTCTTCACTGGTTGCCTGCGGATCGGCCATGCTCTGAATAACCCGGGCAGCCAGGTCCTGTAGTATCTTGTTCCTGAGTACCGCGGTGGCGGCGACCAACACATCGTTATCGAAAGCGATAAACTCCCTGGCCTCACCAACAATCGGCTCGAAATCGTCCAGCCCGCTCAGCGTTTTCTGCGCAACGCGATCGACCAGTTCACGGCGTATTTGAGCGACTGATTTCTCCACGATATCCGTCTGAGCGCTTACCTGCTCGAAGGCTTCCGTCACGAACTGTTCCGATCCAGCCACAAGATGCGTCGTTTCTTCGGCGACCATATCCCTCAGTTTGTGCATCGCCTCCGTGATGGCGTCCTTTAACCAGGATCCCTCTCCAATAAATCTCGCCAGTGCGATTTCCTCGAGTTCAGATGCCGAATCGACGGTTTCACGGATCCGATCCTTGATCTGAGCGATCAGCCGCTCTTTCCAATCAGCCCGGACCTCATCGGCCGTCAAGCCGAGATAACTCTCGTCCATCGTGAGACTTTCGATGACCTCTGGAGCCAGGTCGTAATCTTCGACTCTCTGTTCGAAGACGCGTGCAACCAGTTCATCCTTGATCCTGGTTTTCAAGATCTGTCTCGCTTGCTCGACCTCCTCATCGACTTCAATCGGCGTCTCGGCCGCGATATCTTCCGCGATCTGCTTTATACCCAAATCCGCACGTGAAAGACGTTCTTCGAGTTCATCTTTCGTCCTCTGGATGAGAATGGCTCGTGCACCTTCGAGTTTGCTATCAACGGATACTGGAAGGTTTTTAGCGATTTCATTGGCCACGCCATTGATGTCTGATTTCACGTCAGACAGAATTTCTTGAATCTTCTCTCGTGTTCTCCATTCGAGAATCGCGAGAGCCCCGTCCAGTTCGCCCTCAACCTCGATCGGGATCGAATCCGCGAATTCCTCAGCCATTTCTGACGAGTTCACGTCGGCGCTCTCGATCCGCTCGGCAAGGGCCTCGCGCGTGCGCTGCTTCTTGATCGAGACGGCTGCCTCTATATGTTCGTCTACATCTATCGGTATGTCGGCAGCGACTTCTTTGGCGATGGAATCCGTGTCGAATTCGGATGCCGACAACCGGTCACCGACTGCGTCGCGGGTCCGTCGTTCGAGAATCGAAACCGCCTCCTGCAGGTCTGAATCTATATCGATCTGAGCACTTTCTGCGATCTCCCTCGCGATTTCCTCTGAATTAGATACGGTTTCGGACAACTTGCCGTGCACGAGCGACTCGATCTTCCCGAGGAGTTTTTCCCGGATCTGAGCGACCAGTTCACCCGACTCTTTGTCCGTATCCAGGACGTCGGATATCACCTCACTTAATGCCTCGTCATCCGCATCCAGCGTTGATACGGCTTTGCGTGTAAGCTGACTGACGATCCGTTTCTTCAGGGCTGGTCCGAAATCTGCTGCCATCGGATGGAAATCCAGCCTTTCGAGCCGGGATGTGAGTTCCGCGTCTTCGATGGTAGACAATTCTTCGGAGGCCTGCTTTACGATTACGCGAAGGAGTTGCTGTTTGACGGCATCCTTCGCCTGGCTGATTTTGGGGTTGTCCTGTCCGTGGAGCATATCCATGTGGTGCGTCAACACCTGTTTGTGTAGGCGGTTTGTTCCGCACGTCGCGGATGCGATTCCCGTGCCTCATTCGGAAGGATTCATGGCGCTTTCAATCGTTGACGGTCAAAACAGGTCATTCCAGACTGTTTTGGTCATTTTTTAGGTTCGATGGCCGGGATAGGACCCCACATTAATCTTTCCGGAAG
>JACZYK010000206.1 GCA_022571135.1 Bacteroidota bacterium | reverse complement strand
GCTGAAGGCGCCAGACCGACAGCAGGAGAAACTCCTCCGTGCGCGTAAGTAGAGCCATCTTGGTTTAGGGTGACTGAGATTCCTCTCCCGGCAGTGTTATGCTTACGAGATCACAATTCGTATTTGTTCTATCGAGTAAAACAATAAATAGTTACAGTCCGGCGAAATCGTTCGCGCGAGCATCGGTCTGTTGATACCATTGACTCATGGGCAGTGGAAGAGAGCATCACAATTGATTCTATCTCCCGTTCAGCCCTCAAACCCAGTGCTGAATATTTACCCTATACCGCCATCACATTTTGGTTGCGATTCGTTCCCTGCTCAGGGATCGGGGTATTCTGCCCTAAATCTCATCGACGGAGCTGGAGAGGACTGCATGCGGTAACAATCCGGCCTGCGTCCCATAAGCCGCTATATTGACGCCCCAGTATGGACTCTCGCCACTCTCATGCTTCGAAATAATCTCAAGACCGCTCTGTGCAATCTGCACAAGCACTTCGGATATACGGCAATCAATCTGGTAGGTCTTGCACTACTCCTTACAGTCACGCTGCAGATATTCCTTTTCGTACAGAGCGAATTGGCTTATGACAAGTTCCACGAACGATCAGAAGACATTTATCGCATCGTTCTCGACGGAAGTTTTGCAGGCACGGATCTCAATGCCCCGGTCACGCCAGGGCCCATGGCTGGTGCACTCGTGTCGGACTTCCCGGAGGTTGAGTCTGCGATGCGCATTTTCCCGTTCGCGAACGAGCATATGGTCCGGTATGCAGCATCAAATACTGCATTTCTGGATGACGCCGTCTATTTCGTCGACTCGCTGCGCTACGAATGATCGGCCTTCGGGGATCGCAACGCGCCTGACTCCAGCGCCAGCCTCAGAATTCGGTCTGCGTGTTCGAGCGCGCGAACATAGAAATCCGCTCGAAGCTCATCGAATTGTGGCTCCGTCAGATCACCATTTCGTCCGAACGTTCTCACCCGGAATCGATAAGCCTGATGGAGCGTGAGAGCAGCGGCCACGGAAACATTGAAGCTCTGGACGAATCCGATCGTCGGAATGACACAGGTTTCGTCTGCCAGTTCCAGCATTCTGTCCGATACGCCGTTCAGCTCGTTTCCGAAGACGAGCGCTGTTTTCCGCGTACAGTCGAGCTCATGAAGCGGCCTCGCGGCTTCGTCCACGTGGGTCACCACAATCCGGAATCCGGAATCCCTCAAACTGTTGATGCACGCATCCGCGGAGTCCCAGACGGTTACGTCGAGCCATTTCTGGGCGCCCTGCGTGGTGCGGGAAGAATGTTTGTACGGTAGATCGCCGGAAATCACGTGAAAGGACTGAAATCCGAGTGCTTCCGCGCTGCGCATGACGGCGCTCACATTGCCGGTATTGATTACGCCCTCCACGACGGTAGCCACGTTATAGGTTCTTCCCGCAACGACTTCGCCGATACGGACGCGCCGCTCCTCGCTGAGCAGGGGTCCGAGCACTTCGATCACCCGGGAGGGATCGAGGACGCATCCGTCCAGCAACAGTTTACCGGTACTCGATCGGGATGTACTCAATAGCTCGCTCATTGCCCGATCGGCGTCCGGTGTCTTCCTCGCAGCCATTTCCTCAGTCCGTGCCTAATTTCTGGCTACTTTCAGTATACGATGAAACGAGGTTCGCACGCAGGGGAACTGCGTTTCCAAGACGGCATCGAAGAAGCTCCTGAGTTCATCCTTGAATCCATCCTCCACGCGTCATGCATCTCAAAGCAAAGGTAGCCGTCGTAACCGGAGCCACATCCGGCCTCGGTCTGGAATTCTCCAAACGTCTCGTTGACAGAGGATCCGTCGTCTATGGCCTCGCCAGACGTGCCGATAAACTCGCCGGGATCGAGTCTGAACTCGGAGACCGGTTCCATGGACTGAAATGTGACGTGTCGGACGATGCGCAGGTAGGTCGGGCGATCGCCACAGCGCTCGAGGGCTCGGACCGGATCGATATTCTTGTGAACAACGCGGGACTGGGAAGATTCGGCCCGGTGGAAGAGCTGACGCTGGAGGACTGGGATGTGCAGATGAACGTGAACCTCAGAGGCGTTTTTCTATGTACGAAGGCCGTTGTTCCGGTCATGAAAGCCCAGAACGCGAAAAGCGGATTCGGCGGTCATATCGTGAATATATCCTCGGTTGCCGGACTCGTCGGCAATCCATTGTTGAGCGCCTACAATGCCACGAAGTTCGGGCTCAAAGGCTTTTCCGAGGCCCTGATGAAGGAGGTCCGGGAAGACGGAATCAAGGTTACGTGTTTCTATCCCGGTTCCATCCAGACCGAGTTTTTCGACACGGCGGGAGTTCCGATATCGGCCCAACCCCTGAGCGCCACCGATATTGGACCGACGCTCGTTCACGTACTGGAAACGCCGGACAACTATCTTATTTCAGAGGTCGTCATGCGTCCGCTTCGTCCCAACGGCTGATGCTCGATCGGATGACGTGCATTATCTTCGATTGAACTGACCACTCGTACGGCTAAAGCCGCAGGCAACCAGGGCAATGCTCATCATGAAAAGACGTGACTTTGTTAAGAAGGCTTCTATCGGAGCCGCCGGCAGCGCCATACTGGCAGGATGCGGATCCTCCGAGGACGAAGGCGGGGCGGCGGCCGTTCAGACGAGACCTCGTATAAACTGGCGCCTGACGTCAAGTTTCCCAAGAGCGCTGGACACGATCTACGGTGCGGCCGAAGTGTTGGCCGACCGGATTTCAAAGCTGACGGACGGCCGATTCCAGATCCGCTCTTTCCAGGCAGGCGAGCTGGTTCCGTATGATCAGGTCCTCGAAACGGTGCGCAAGGGTACGGTACCGATCGGACACTCGGCCAGCTATTATTTCGTGGGTCTCAATCCGGCGCTGGCATTCGATTGTACGGTCCCGTTCGGTCTCACGGCCAGACAGTACAATGCGTGGATGTATTACGGAGACGGCCTCAAACTGACAAGAGAAATATTCGCCGACTTCAACATCCTCAATTTCCCTGGAGGAAATACGGGCACGCAGATGGGCGGATGGTTCCGCAATCAGGTCAACTCGCTCGCCGATCTGCGCGGGCTGAGAATGAGGATCCCCGGACTGGGTGGAAAGGTAATGGACGAAATGGGTGTGACTGTCCAGGTGCTTGCAGGAGGGGACATCTACCCGGCCCTCGAGAGAGGAACCATCGACGCAACGGAGTGGTCGGGCCCGTACGACGACGAGAAACTGGGGTTCTACCAGGTCGCACATAATTACTACTATCCGGGATGGTGGGAGCCTGGTCCGGGTCTCAGCTTCTATGTCAATCGGAAAGCCTGGAATGCGTTGCCGTCCGACTACCAGGCCGCCCTGGAGGCCGCAGCTGCGGAAGCAAACGTAGGTATGATGGCCAGCTACGACGCCAAAAATCCTGCGGCACTGGCCCGCCTTCTGCAGAATGATGTACAGCTTCGCAAATTCCCCGATGACCTGATGCTGGAAGCGGAGAGGATTGCCAGAGACCTGCAGGAACGCGAAGCTGCTGCGGATCCCTCCTACCGGCGAATCTACGAGTCCTATAGTAGCTGGCGAAAAAATTCGAACAGGTGGTTCAGTACGTCTGAACTGACGTACGCCACTTTCGCATTTCGGCATACATAGCGCCTCCGGGAACCGTTCGTTCCATGAACCGGATCACACCAGAATAGATGGACCCCGTTCATATTACCGTCTATAGTTCGTCCAGCCATCACGTCGATTCCGTCTATTTCGGTGTCGCAAAAGAAATGGGGCGCATCGGGCTGCCGCTATTCGAGACGGTTGCGAACTGCGTAGAAATTTTCGAACGGGAAGCGTTCAGGAGGCTCGGAACAACTACTTGACGGCGATATTGTATTTTCCCGTCTGAATCTGATCACACCTGCGAACCATGTATTCGGGCACTTTCGGACCGGAAGAGGAATACCGGAAAATCGGCCATTTCTATGCTGACGTGGACCGCATCCTGAGATTGCCGGATGACGAACTCACCTCGATTCGATCGGGCGTATCCGGCTGGGCTGTCGCGCAGCACATTTACCATGTCTCGAAGGCAAATACGATTGTCTGGAAAAGCATTACGCGCATCCTGGCGAAAAGGTCGCCTGCAGCACCGGAAGGAGAGCCTAACAGGATCGGTCGTCTCGTGTTCGAGTACGGAGAAATGAGGCGTGGTGTGGGCAAGGCCCCGGACGAGTTCCAGCCTCCTGCAGAACTGGACCTCGACGGGGTCCGACGCTGGGCGAAAAAAAGCGCCGGCGGATTCCTGGCACTCTCCGACATCGCACCTTCATTCCCTGAAGACACGTACCGGATTCGACATTTTCTTCTGGGGATGCTGAACGCCCGTGAATGGCTCTCTTTCGTAAGAATCCACTCCCTGCATCACCTGGACATTATCCATGATATCCTCGGAGCCGATTAGACGACACATCGAAGTCGTGAGAACCGCCCGTTATTTCGAGATCGGAGACCTCCACGCGCCCGTCGATGACCTCTGGTTCGTCCTGCACGGGTATGGACAATCAGCGCGTGAGTTCGCCGAGCCGTTCAACGACTACGCCGCCGAGGGTCGACTCATTGTCCTACCGGAGGCTCTCTCCAGATTCTACGTCTCCCACGAGGGCCCCGTCATAGGAGCCTGCTGGATGACGAAGGAGGACCGGAAGTCTGACATCCGTGATTATATCCGGTATTTGAATGCGCTTTACCAGAAGGTAACGGACGTTTCCGGTGCGCGGAATACGCGTCTCACCGTGCTGGGCTTCTCGCAGGGTACGGCGACCGCCACGCGCTGGCTGGCTTCCGGAGACGTCACGGCGGATCGTCTCATCCTCTGGGGGGGGCTTCCTGCGGAAGAATTGATAACGAACGAGTTTGCCGAAGCGATGAATGGCGCGCGAATCCAGTTTGTGTACGGCACACAAGACAAATATGTGTATCCGAATCGGATGGGAAAGATGCGTAAGCGCATCCCTGAAATAGACGGTGATTTCGATTACGTGACCTTCGTTGGAGGCCACGAGATCGACCGGGATACGCTGGCCGAACTCTTCAGGGGATAGATCGCGTCAGAAGGACCACATGACGAGCTCCTCGAATACAATAATGAGTATCAGACCGATAGCCTGGATCGCGATGAACGGAATCACTCCTTTGTAGATGGCCGTCGTCGGTATCTCGGGCGGCGTAACTCCCCGCAGGTAAAACAGTGCAAATCCAAAGGGGGGCGTCAGGAAGGACATCTGCAGATTCATTCCGATCATTACGCCGAACCACACCATGTTCACGTCGAGGGCCACTGCGGCCGGCACGAGAAGCGGCAGGATGATGAA
>JACZYK010000205.1 GCA_022571135.1 Bacteroidota bacterium | reverse complement strand
CACGGGACGTGTATACATCACCGCCCAGAACCACGGCTACGCGGTCGACCCGGACAGCCTGCCGCCTGAGGTGGAGGTGAGTCACGTAAACCTCAACGAGTACATATTTTCCGAGTTCCTGGAGATGGTGACAGATGCGCAAGTTTGATGTGTCATTGGGATGCAGGATTATGGTGAGGAATATTGATGCGCACAACAATCGACGTCGATCCGAAGCTTTTCGAAGTCCGTATAACGTCCGGATGTGAAGAGCTTCAGATGACTCCGGAATCTATCGAAGCGCTCCAGGATGTCCGACGGCAGCGAACCCACGCCCGTGACCGAGAAAGAATCCACCGCCAACGGCGCTCCTTCACGCACCGAAAAAATGACATGAATCTCGTTTCGATCGGCGTCGAACTGGGAAGCGGGGTAGTCTATGGAAGGATTCAGGAATCCGTTTCGACGAAAAAACCGTCGCAGGCGAACCACGTCGCGCTGGAGTTCGACAGGATCGAACGGATAGACGACAGGATGGACAAACGGAAGGAATTCGAAATGCTGTTTCAGCCGCTGAATGGTTCCGGGTTGACGAGTGGCAATGACCGACCTGAGTCTTGCATCATCGAATGTCCGGACGCCCACGTACTTGAACGAGATTCGTTCGACCTTGGTGGCCGAATTCGTTTGGGACAGGAGCGACTGCGCCCCGGACTCGCCTGCCATCAGGCATGCGGCGAGGGTAATAAGAGATAATTGGAGCCTCGATCGAGCATTCATGCTGTCTCGGTATGTCGTCGGGTCTCAGAAGATCCTTCAACCGGGAGGTTCATCGGAGGCGTCGGCGGATCTGTTCTCTTCCGTAATTGCCGGCATTGGAGATTCTTCGGCCACACCGGGAGCTGCGGATAAACGGGTCTTGTGTGCTCCATTTTTATCGATTATCTGATCATTCCGGTGCTTTCTCTCGTGGAGCAGCGTCGAGATCGCCCCGATGTTCAGTACGATACCCGAATAGTAGGCCCAGACAACAAGCGCCATAATGAGCACGAACGTTTCTCCGAGCGCCGACAGCCAGGTGCT
This sequence comes from Bacteroidota bacterium, assembly GCA_022571135.1. Lineage (GTDB taxonomy): Bacteria > Bacteroidota > Rhodothermia > Rhodothermales > UBA10348 > JACZYK01. Next base: position 4,330 of record JACZYK010000205.1, on the reverse strand, counting down.
CTCAAATCCTCCTGTGCGCGTCGCATACGCTGTAAACGAGACCTTGGCGAGCTCCCAGAGCAGAGCCGAGACGAACGCTCCGGTCCATGCCGAACGGGCCGGCGGTCTGGGGATGGGCGTGAAATACAGCAACTGGAAGAACATGGACATACTGAGTAGAAACGGGAGCAACAGTCCGATCCAGATGAACGCTCCCTGCCATCCTTCCTGCAGCCAAGCCGCATCCATTCCCATCTCTTGCAGAAAAGAGCTACCCGATACGTTCACCACGCTCATGGCCAGCGTTATGGCAGACGAAAGCGCAAACAGTCCGCCGACCTGTATAGCCATCCTTAAATCGAATAGATATCCACGCAGGATACCACGGTGTTCATGCCATTCCTCTCTGAAAATGTTGGCCAGCACGGCTCGAAGCGTGGCTAACAGGGTAATCGCGGTCAGGGCCAGACCTGCACCGCCGATCAGGGTAAGCGTACCCGAGGCCTGCTGAAGCTGACCGAGAAACCTAACGAGTTGCTCGCTCTGGTAGACAGGGAAAAAGTCGCGGATCAGCGTCTCGACGAATTTGAAGGGCCGTTCACGCAGAAGAATCTTTCCGGCAAGACCGGTGCCCAGAACGACGAGAGGCACGAACGTCACCAGCACCTTGAAGGCGATGGCCTGCGCCCAGAGAAAAATGTCCTTGTTGTGCAGCTCGCGGAAGATACCCGACAGATAATAGCGGGGAATTGAGGTATAGCTCAGAAGAAGCTTCTGTATCATCGCGTGTCAAACGTGTCGCCGGCTCGGGAAATACTCCCTCAAAATCTCTGTGGCAGCTGCTCATGACGTCCGGCTCGAAACTACGGCACGAGCAGTAATGCCGTCAAAAAGTGATTTTGAAGTAAACGTTCGGCGGAGGGTGCAGGCGACGAGAAATCGAAACGGGGGTGCAGGCGACGAGAAATCGAAAAGGCCCGAACTCTCTTGAGCCCGGGCCTTTGATCGGTGATCCGTCTGGAATCAGGCAGTGGCCTTGTGGGGTTCGAAAATCGGCTCGGAGCCATGGAGTATCGTCTCCCTGGTGATGCGGCATCGCGCGATGTCGGTCTTGGAATGGATGTCGAACATGATATCGAGCATCGCCTCCTCGATGACCGCTCTGAGGCCTCGAGCGCCGGTTCCGAGGGTTCGCGCTCGTTCTACGATCGAGGACATCGCATCTTCGTCAAAGACCAGGTCGATTCCATCCATCGCAAAAAGCTTCTGATACTGTTTGACCAGGGCATTTTTCGGCTCGGTGAGAATGCTCCGCATGGCCTCCTCGGATAGTTCACCGAGAGCGGAAATGACCGGAAGCCTTCCGATAAGCTCCGGAATAAGACCGTATTTGAGCAGGTCGTCAGGTTCCACATGCGTGAAAATACTCGGATCGTGCTTGTCGATTCTGTTCTTGGTGTCTGCCATAAACCCGATCGTATTGGTCGACATGCGATGGGCGATGATGTCGTTGAGTCCTTCAAAGGCGCCCCCGCAGATGAACAGGATATTCGACGTGTCAATATTTATCAGACTCTGCTCCGGGTGCTTGCGACCGCCCTTCGGGGGAACGCCTGCGATAGTTCCCTCGAGAATCTTCAACATCGCCTGCTGGACGCCCTCGCCGGATACGTCTCTCGTAATCGAAGCGTTGTCGGCTTTGCGGGCAACCTTGTCGACCTCATCGATATAGATGATGCCGCGTTCGGCGCGCTCCACGTTGAAATCTGCAGATTGAAGGAGGTGTGCGAGGATACTTTCGACGTCCTCACCCACGTAACCGGCCTCTGTAAGCGCAGTCGCATCGGAGATAGAAAAGGGAACGTCCAGAACTCGTGCAAGCGTCCGTGCGAGCAGCGTCTTTCCAGTACCCGTGGGCCCGATAAGGAGAATATTCGATTTCTCCAATTCGACGTCGCTGTATTCGTGGTAGTACTCCTGGGCATCGATCCGCTTGTAGTGATTGTAGACAGCAACGGACAGTGCTTTCTTCGCACGATCCTGCCCCACTACGTAGATGTCGAGAGCCTGTTTGATCTCGAGGGGGGAGAGCCTCCTGTTCGGCGTACTTCTCCGCGAGGGAGGCGTAGCGGAACCGGGCTTTGGTGTGGATACATCGGTTGATACAATGCCCGAAGCATCGTTTATACACCGATCGCAGATGTAAACATCCGGTCCTGCAACCATTGAGGTTACTTCATGTGCGGTTCGACCGCAGAACGAGCACCGGATTACATCTTCATCGCGTCGATTACTCATTTCCGATCCAATTCGTAAGAATGACAGAACACCTTTGGACCCGTGCCAGAACGAGGCCGGTCATGGTACATATATCGCACGCTATCTGCAAAACCTTAAACCAGACGGATGCATTCCCTGAAATTGCCGATCTTGTTATGATTTCAGTACCGAATCTCCTTTTCCTGCAACGACTTCCGGATTCGACCGAAGATTCATGAGTGACGCTGAACAGTTACCGAAGCCCTTCCTTGAAAGGCTCCAAAAACAATTCGACGAAGAGGTCTATTTACGCATTCTGAGCGGGATGAAATCGAATCGTTATACGGCGTTTCGGGTAAATCGTTTGCTTGATGATGTCGGCGATCCTCTCGAAGAGCTCGAACACGAAGGTTTTCCCCTCATACGCGTTGATTACGTGCCTGGCGCCGCTATTCTGGCGCCAGAGCACCGCCAGAGGCTCCTCTCGTCGGCCGCGTACGTAGGAAAACGTATTTATGTGCAAAACCTCGCCAGTATGTTGCCCGTCATAGCGCTGTCTCCCGAGCCGGGCGAGCGTATTCTGGATCTCACAGCCGCTCCCGGAAGCAAGACATTGCAGATCGCTGAGGCTGCAGGACATACGGCGGAAATTGTGGCGGTTGAGTTAAACAGAGGACGCTTTTTCAAGCTTCGCGCGAATCTGCAGGCGTACGGGGCTTCGCATGTCCGCACGTTTCTGCAGGATGGTTCTCGCCTCTGGCGACACCGACCGGAATACTTCGACCGCATACTTCTAGATGCTCCCTGCTCTTCCGAAGGGAGATTTCTGGTAGACAAGCCCGAGACATACGCGTACTGGTCGACGAAGAAAGTGAGCGAGATGGTCAGGAAGCAGAAGAGGCTCCTGTATTCGGCCGTTCAGGCACTCAGGCCGGGAGGTGTGATTGTCTACGCCACGTGCTCCCTGTCGGCCGAGGAAAACGAGGGGGTCGTTAGCCGTATTCTGCATCGATTCGCAGATGCCCTGAAGACCGAATCGATGGATCTGAACGTAAGCGGGATCTCATCGCCGATGACGTCCTGGAAGGAAAAAGACTTCCATGCGTCCGTACGAAATGCCAGACGCATCGTACCGTCCGAGATCATGGAGGGATTTTTCCTCTGTAAACTGATCAAGCTAGCCAGTACCGTCGAGATATAATCGAATGGTCATGAAGCCGGGTTTCCCACGAAACAAATTCAGGCAGCCCCGGACGGCAAATCGCCGTATTTGCGAACGAGGAAACGCTCCCGGTAAAGAAAGTGCGCAGCCTTGCAGACGTTGGCCGTATAGACCGCGTTGAATCCTGCTCCGATGACGGCACCCGTCACGGGAACCACCTGAGCCAGCTTCGCGCTCGTCAACTTGATACCCAGCGCTCTGGCTGCTCGTTCCATGGCGTTCATTATTCCCATCTGCTCGAGCACCTGAATACTCTGGGTGCGGGCCACCTTCGATGCCGTGCGTACGGCGGGCGCTATTGTTATATCCTTCGTGTGGTCTTTTGAATCAGCTACTTCGTCCAGCAGTTCGAGCGCATAGAGTCTTTCTTTCGGCTCTGCGATATCGAAGCCGAAATAGGTCGCATATTCGCCCGAAGCCCTAAGATTGATCGAGATGAGTGCGATCAGGTCCGGGACCAGGCCGGCCGCTCCCGCCAGGCCCGTTACTCCGCCCTCCACCGCTGCGAGCACCGTATATTTCCTCTCGAGCCCTTTGATTACCGCATCGACCTGCTCCAGATCCAGAGGGTGAATGTCGGTGAGCACATGGACGTCATGGCCGGCTTCTCTGAACTCTTTGAGGACAGCATCCGTCCAGACCGTATCCTGAGTAATCTCATTCGTCAGATCCAGCAGCCCTGATATGACATTGTCCATCGTCCATTCGACGCCGGGTACGCGCCGGATGAGGTCGGTGACATCGTTCCAGGTACTCTTTAGCTTCTTTCTGGCCGTGGAATACCAGGTTACCGGAGGATTTCGCCACGCTTCGATCTCCCGGATCACCTTGTTTTCGTAAGCTGACGGTATGGATACCTGAGTGCCGCTC
>JACZYK010000204.1 GCA_022571135.1 Bacteroidota bacterium | reverse complement strand
GGCGGAGGCCGCCGCTGAGGACGAGGAGGCCGCCGCCGAGGAGGTCGAGGAGGAGCTGACAGAGGAAGAACTCGCCGAGCTCGAGGAGATCGCGCCAGCTGCCGGCGGGGAGGAGGAGCTGACCGCAGAAGAGCTCGCCGCGCTCGAGCACCGGACGGACGATGTCACGCACGAATGCGGCCCGCGCCGCCAGATAGAGCAGAAGCTCCGTCTCGAGGGGTACCGCGAGCTCGGGGCGGCCCTGCACCACGTGCCGGATCGCCTCGCCCACCTGGCTGCCGCCCGATGCGCTCGATCGTGGACGAATACCGTCACCTTCGATCGGCGGATCTGGCATTGTTCGAGAGCTTCGGCGAGGACATTCTCGAGCGAACCGGCAGCGCATCGGGATTCGACTTTACGGTGCGGGCAATTCTATATCTCGTCGCCGGACACGAGCGCCATCACATCGGTGTTCTGAAGGAGAGGTACCTGGGAGAATAGTCCGGGAAGAAGGGGAATACTTTCGCGACTGAAAACGCCTGATGAGATTCCTGATCATTGCTACGCTTGTATTAGTCGGGGCGCCAAGTTGCGCCCCGCAGACAGAGGCCAACGAAGAAATCTGGATCCCGTTGTTCAACGGAGCGGATCTTAACGACTGGGAAGTCAAGATCACGGGACGTGATCACAACGACAACTACGGAAATACCTTTCGGGTTGAGGACGGAGTAATCAAGGTCGCCTACGATCAATACGACGAGTTCAGCTCTGATTTCGGCGTGCTCTTCTATCATGAGCCGTTTTCGCATTACCGATTGGCCATCGAGTATCGGTTCGTCGGAGAGCAACTCTCCGGCGGACCCGGCTGGGCGCTGAGAAACAGCGGTGTGATGGTCCACTCACAGTCTGCGCAGAGCATGCTTAAGAACCAGGACTTCCCGATTTCGATCGAGGTCCAGTTGCTTGGAGGAACGGGAGAAGGCGAGCGTACGACGGCGAATCTCTGTACACCGGGAACACACGTGGAGATGGACGGAGAGCTGGTGACGACGCATTGCATCAATTCCACTTCAAAGACCTACCACGGCGAGCGGTGGGTACGGGTCGAAATCCTCGTCCTCGGCAGCGAACGAATCAGCCACATCATAGATGGCGTGACGGTTCTCGAATACGAAAAGCCACAAATCGGAGGAGGCGTGGTCGATCAGTTCGATCCGGCGATAAAAGCTGACGGAACGCTACTCGGCGACGGCTATATCGCACTCCAGTCCGAAAGCCATCCGATCGAATTCCGGCTAGTCGAACTGCTCAATCTCAAGGGCTGCACGGACTCGGAGGCATCGAACTATAAAACCTATTTCGTCGAATCGGATGAATCGACCTGCTCGTACGACTGATCGTCTCGGGAGCCCGATCGGTACCGAAGCCGTCTGCCCCGGTTCACCCGCTTTCCGCCGGTATGGACACATACGCAATCACCGCGAGTACGGCTCCCTGGGGATCCTTCAACGCCGAAAACCGGCCAACGTTTGGGATATCGAAAGGCGGCATGAGAACGGTCCCGCCCAGTTCGGTCGCCCGAGCTACGGCAGCGTCCGTATCGTCGACGGTCAGGTACCCTCCCCAGTGCGGTGGAACATCCTCCCACGGAGATGCAACCATCCCTCCCATGCCAACCTCTCCGACTTTTACGATTGAATACGGTCCCATCTGCATCTCTTCGGTAACGATCGACCAGCCGAACAACTGGCTGTAAAACTCCCTCGCCGCATCGACATCCGAGGTCCGGAGTTCGAACCAGCTGAACATTCCGTGGGTCGTAGAGGCGCTCTGGAAATCGAACGGATCGCTGTTTGCGTGTTCTCCCTTCGCCTCGTATTGGACGGCGAAAATGACGGCCCCCTGCGGATCCTGGATCCCGCAAAGGCGGCCGACGCCGGGAACATCAATCGGAGACAACTCTATCTTTCCGCCCAACTCGACGGCCTTCGACGCAATGAGATTCACATCGTCCACGGTTACATAGGTCGACCAGACGGTCGGAACGCCCTCATCCGGTGGGGCCATGATTCCGGCCACCGGCCACTCACCGACCTTGGCCACGGTATACGGCCCGGTCGCCATATCCATTTTTTCGTATGACCATCCTAACAGCTTGGCGTAGAAATCGGACGCCGCAGCCGGATCGGGTGTCATCAGTTCAGCCCAGCTGAACGCACCGTGCGTTTCAAATGGATTCAGTAGGTCACCTCCTCGATAATTGATTTTCGTTCAACTGACCTGGACGAGAGTGGGTGGAATCGCGTCCTTTGAAGTGGTACTGTCCGATGATGAATCGTTCGGGGTAGTCGGTATATGCGCACGCGGCGCACCAGGATCCCGGCGGAGTCCCGTGTATTCACGAAGCCGTGCGTCAGATCAGGATTGGATCGAGTCCTCGGATTCAATTATCATTGTCCGGTGCAACGCGGCTGAACATCTTTAAAAAACACGGCATCAGACATGAATAATGTGCGTTTCGGTGGCGGTTGGCCAGCCGTGGCATATACGTGGAAAAAGGCCCGGGAGGTTGGTGGCCTTTCCAAGCTCTGGCGAGCAATGCGGACGCGGAATACGTGTAAAACCTGCGCACTGGGAATGGGAGGTCAGGCAGGCGGAATGGTCAACGAGGCAGGCCACTTTCCTGAAGTGTGTAAAAAGAGCCTGCAGGCAATGGCCTCTGATATGCAGGCAGCCATTCCATCTGACTTCTGGCGCCGTCATACCGCCGAACAACTGAAAGCCCTCTCGTCTCGTGAACTGGAATGCGCGGGACGCCTGGTGGAGCCGGTTCGTTACACGGCAGAGTCCGGCCGATTCGAACCGATCGGATGGGACGAAGCCCTGGAGCGCATAGCCGCAAAACTCAAGCAGATTCATGCCGACGAGTCGTTCTGGTATTTCAGCGGGCGAGCCAGCAATGAAGCGGGCTTCCTTCTGCAGCTCTTCGCCCGGCTCTACGGGACAAACAACGTCAACAGCTGCAGCTATTACTGCCACCAGGCCAGCGGAGTCGGGCTCTCGAGCGCTATTGGCAGCGGTACGGCGACAGTCGTTCTCGAAGACCTCAACCAGGCGGATCTCGTTTTCGTTATCGGAGCCAATCCGGCGAGCAACCATCCGAGGCTCATGCGTTCGCTGCTTGGCGTTCGGCGCCGGGGTGGACACGTGATCGTCGTTAATCCAATTCGCGAAGCGGGCCTTGAGAGATTCAAGGTACTGAGTGATCTAAGGAGCATGCTAACGAGGAGTCCGATAGCCAGTCTCTTCATCCAACCGCATATCGGAGGCGATCTGGCCCTGCTAACGGGAATCGCAAAACGGATTCTGGAAATCGAAGCGCATGATGAATCGTTTCTGACGAATTCGTGCACGGGATGGAAGGAAATAGATACCCCCGGGTAAACCCGGGGTCCTTTTACGCTACAACTGCATTCGCAGTTGATCTAAATCCTGTTCTCCTTGTTGTTCAACATACCGTTTGATCACCGACGCATCGACTCCTACGCTGCTCACAAAGTAGCCTGTCGACCAGACGATATTCTCTTTCCAGTACACCTTCTCAAGCCACCGGAATTTCTTCCTCAGCCTCGACCCCGATTATCTTTTCAGACGACCCATCACGCTGGCAATACTATATTTCGGTGGAATCACCATCACCATGTGCAAGTGATCAAGGTCAAAGCCAATCGTCTCTATAATTACTCCAGGCATACTTCGTAGCAGCTTCGGAAAAACCCTTCGTAAATACGAGCAAACTCCAGGATTCAGAACCCGCCGGCGGTATTTGCATACCCACACCACGTGATACTTAAGATGGTATACAGAGTGCGACGACCTGGTAAATTGCATAACGCAAGTATACCGCCGTCGGGCTCATTCATCCACGGGTAAACCCGTGGAGTTCTGCCTTCGGCCGCTTAAATCGGTACACGGAAAAACCGATAATTATCGAGCGATTGGATTTTAACCAACTACCATCTTTTATCAACAACTACCGAAAGTGACCATTTCCCACTGGATAGCGCCCTTTCTCCTGCTCCTATGGGCGGGATGCGGATCGTCCAGGATGACCGCCCCCGATCCGCAGTCTGATCGTCATGGAGGATATGTTGTTTCTGAGAAAGCTACCGATCCTGCTGTCTCCAGCGCCAGAAAGCAGCTGGAGGCGGTACTCCGCGCGGAAATTGCGGACTGGCAGGGCGTGCGACACGTAATGGGCGGAAACGGCAAGTCCGGGACTGATTGTTCGGGACTCGTTCAGCGCATATTCGCCGACGCCCTTAACGTCTGGACGCCCAGAACGACAGCACAGCTCAAGAAATTCGGGACCCGGGTACGACGTTCGAGCCTCGCGGCCGGCGATCTTGTATTCTTTCGTCCGGAAGGCAAAGAAAGACACGTCGGTATCTTCCTGGACGAGGATCAGTTCGCCCATGTATCCAGCAGCCGAGGTGTCATGATCTCGCGTCTGAGCGAGTCCTATTGGAGTCGTTACTATACGGGCGGACGACGCGTTCTAAACTCCGCGGAAGCCATTCGAAACGCCGTATCCTACTCCTATCAAGCGTTGGAGAGAAAAGAAATGATGCAGAACCGATCATCCGGCGGTTGGTGATCCATGATCGGCCGGAGAAATCGTTGTTCTCCGAACCCGACCGGGATCATTCATTCTGGTCTCCCCGTTTGATAATATCAAAATGACGATTATCCTTCCGCCGGGATACTTAATTCGCTACCGCCTTCTCGACGGTGGCGTTCTGTTTTTACCCGATCCGGTACAACTGGACGAACGACGTAGATACCGGATCGAGGGCAGCTTTCCGTATTAGGCTTTCCATTTCAAAGTACCATGACTGAACAGAAGCGTACGTATCTGACGTCAGAAGGACTCCAGAAGCTGAAAGACGAACTTCAGTTCATGCGATCAAAAGAGCGTCCCAGACTCTCGAAGGCGATCGCAGAGGCGCGTGATAAGGGAGATCTATCTGAGAACGCCGAGTATGATGCAGCCAAGGACGCACAGGGGCTCCTCGAGGCTCGTATCGCACAGCTCGAAACCACGATCTCGACCGCACGAGTAGTCGACGAAAGCAAGATCGACGGCAGCAAGGCCTATATTCTTTCGACAGTGAAGGTCAAGAATACGGCAAACGGTCAGGAACAGCAGTACACGCTGGTTTCTGCAGAAGAAGCCGATTTCGCCTCAGGAAAAATTTCGGTCACCAGCCCGATTGGAAAGGGGCTGCTTGGAAAAACGGTCGGCGAGAAGGTGGACATCCAGGTTCCGGTCGACAAAGTGACCCTCGAAATACTTGATATCAGTCGTTAAGTAACGGTGCCCAACTCGTTGTAGCACTTCACTGAAGGAGGGCCCATGATCGACCTGCGGAGTGA
>JACZYK010000005.1 GCA_022571135.1 Bacteroidota bacterium | reverse complement strand
CGAATGTACGCGGATTTGTTGGACTAAGCACTAGAGCCTGCTCCGGGACCACCCGATATTCCCATCGTTCAACTCCACAACATATCGATTGCCTTTGGCGGCACTCCGGTCCTCCAGAATATCAACTGGACGGTAAGCGGTGCGCGTCGCATCGGACTTGTAGGACCGAACGGCGCCGGAAAGACCACACTCCTCCGACTGATTGCCCGAGAAATAACACCGGATGAGGGTGCGATCGCGACGGCCGGTCTTACGATCGGCTATCTCAAACAGGAAATCCAGGAAATCGATTCCGAACGAACGGTGATCGACGAGGCCATGCTGGCGTTTCCGGAAATTCTTGCCCTGGAGGAAGACGAACAAAAGCTTCTTCGTGATCTGGAAGCCCACCAGAATCACGAAGATCCGGACCACGACCGAATTCTCGCGTCTCTCGAGAGAATCCACGATCGGCAGCACGCCCTCGAAGTCCATCGCATTCGGCCCAGGTCCGAAGCTATTCTGTCGGGACTGGGGTTTGAAGCCGACGAGCAGAAAAGAGGGCTGGCCTCTTTTTCGGGAGGCTGGCGGATGCGGGTGGCGCTGGCACGGCTGCTACTGGCCGATCCCGATATCCTGTTGCTGGACGAGCCCACGAACCACCTCGACATCGACAGCATCGACTGGCTGGAGTCTTATCTGAGCGATTATCCGGGTAGCGTCATAATCGTCTCCCACGACCGATATTTCCTGGACCGGATGATTACCGGAATCGCCGAACTTAACGGCGGCCGACTCATCGAATACGCGGGGAACTACGCCTACTATCTCACCGAGCGGGTGGAACGTCGCGAACTGCATCGCGCGTCGTACGTGAACCAGCAGCGCTGGATCGCCGATCAGGAGCGTTTTATCGAGCGATTTCGCTACAAAAATACCAAAGCCCGCCAGGTGCAGAGTCGCGTAAAGATGCTGGACGGTCTGGACCGCATCCCCCCGCCGCCGGCGGACGGCGCCACGATCGCATTCCGTTTTCCCGATCCTCCCAGATCGGGTCGCGTGGTCATCGAAATGTCCGAATTTTCCAAGTCCTATCCGGGAGAGGAATCCGATATCCAGGTATTTCGAAACGCCGGACCGCTGGCGATCGAACGAGGGGACCGTATCGCACTGATCGGACAGAACGGAGCCGGTAAATCCACCCTGGCCCGCATACTCCTCGGTACAGAGCCGTTCGAAGGCACGTGCGAACTGGGATACAAGGTGGCGATGTCGTTTTTCGCCCAGCACCAGGCCGAGACACTCCCGAAGGATCAGACCATATTCGAGGTGCTTCGTGAGTGCGCCCTCGACAAGAGCGACACATGGATTCGAACGCTCCTGGGGGCTTTCCTTTTCCGTGGAGACGATGTGTTCAAACTCGTCTCCGTGCTTTCCGGGGGCGAGCGTAGCCGCGTGGCCCTGGCCCGAACCCTGATATCACCGGCGAACTTTCTCATTCTCGACGAGCCGACCAATCACCTGGATATCCAATCGAGATCGGTCCTCGTTGAGGCGCTCAGGCAGTATTCAGGAACCTTCGTACTGATTTCGCACGACCGTCACTTCCTGGACCAGATCGCCACGAAGGTCTGGCGGGCAGAGGCCGGAGAGATCCGCGTGTATCACGGCAATTACTCCGATTACCTCTGGCAGACGACGCGAGGAACGGCCAGTCGGCTGCGGACAGAGCCCGCGAAAAAAGTCGTGACCAGGGAAAGCGGCGTTGCGAAGAGAAAAAGTGGGCCGAAAACAAGGGAACAGAAACGACAGGAGGCGGAGCAGCGGCGACTCGGACGCGAGGAGCGTGAAGGCAGAGCGGAATTCGGCAAATTGAATACGTTTCAGCTGAAGAAGAAGTACCGGCAGATGGAGTCTGACATTCTCGACTTCGAAAATCAACGGGACGAAATCGAAGATCGGCTCGCCGATCCGAAGCTGTTTCAGAATCATGAGCGTTCCCGTGCCGTGACCTCGAGGCTCGAGCAGATACAGTCCGAACTGTCCCGCCTGTATAAACAATGGGAAGCGGCTGCTGAAGAACTCTCGATGCGCGATGCGAACTGAGGCCCTCGGGCGCTTGAGTAAGCGCTATATTTTAACCAGTCGACGAACCATCACTTTCCCCGCCACTCTCAGCCTGCCCAGGTATATACCTCCCGGAAGTCCACGGGCGTCCCATACGATTTTGTGTGCACCCGGCAACTGCATACCCGTCTCGATCCGTCCCAGTCTTCTTCCCGTTACGTCGAACACGTCAAACTGAGCCTTGCCGGGCCATGCCTGATAGTAATCGATCGTGGCTGAATCGCGAAAAGGATTGGGGTACTGAGCTGTGATGCGGGTCTCCCCGCGTATCTCGGCGGAATCCGGAATCCCCGTCCCGGTCCCCCCCATCACGAAAGTAAATTCCTTCGTCGCGGCAACTTCCGCGTACCCGTCGGTAGCGATAACCGACCAGTTGTAGGTCGCGCCGGCAGCCATCGTGCTCGTTCCGGAGACGTGAAGAGCATTTTTGCCGCGCAACACGATCGTCGTATCCATTCCGGGTCCCGAAAGACTGAACCGGTACCGAAGAACGTCTTCTGGATCAGGATCTGAGGATGCCTCCCATTCAAAGCCGATAGCCTGCCCCGGACGCGAAACGAGTTGTTCGCCGTCACCCGGCGTCTGCAGACCGAACGAGGTCGGTCGACGGTTCGCCGCCACATCCTTGCGTAGCCATCGGAAAGCGGGCTCGGCCGTATAATCAAGGAGTGCTCCGTCATCGGACAGCAGCGTTATTCTCAGCGAGTGAAATCCCGGCTCAAGGTCACCGGGTATTGAGGCCCTGTGCGTGGTTTGCTCTAATTTCTGCGTGGAGAATTCTCTCCACGACGTCGACTGAAGAGGGCGTAAATAGGCCCGCACGTCGACATCGTACTGTACTTCAATATCCAGTTCATTGACGGCGCCCGGCTCCAGGACGAAGGTCGGCTCGCCATCGGACCGCACGGCCAGGTACGAGAGATAAGCAGGCGCCCGGCCGAGAACGCTGGTATCGAACCACAGCCCGACCGTGGCCTCTCCCTGCAGGCCGTCGATCCGGTAACCGTACCATTTCCACGTCAGCACATTAGCTCCTTGAGAGAAGAGAATCGTCCGGTTCAGCCCAGCGTCCCTGAAATTGACTATTGAACCGCTCGACGTGTCTTCGGAATCGTTCAGAGACCTGATATCATACGTCGTCAACTCCTTCCGAGCCTCCAGATACGAGGAGTAGAAATAGGGCGGACGGCGGTAATAAATCCGGCTCTCGGTGAATTCGATCATCTCGCCCCGCCAGAACGGCAGGTGCCCGCCGTAACGGACATTCAGGTGGTCTCCGCTCAGTTCGTGGATCGTCGGACCATTGTCCGTCCTGGCCAACTGAATCGTGCCGTCGATGATTCGCAGAATACCGCCCCTGTAAAGCAGGTTGGATAGTCCATTGAGATCGGGGTCACTTCCGTCGGACGTATCATAGGCGTCGAATTTGTATGCGATGAACTGAAACGTCGAATCCGGCACAGGTCCGAGATACACCTGGCGTGTAAACGGTGCGGACATCCGGTTCGCGGGCGCATCGGATCCAATCAGCTGAACGAGCGTGCCATCTTTCTGAATGACCACATCGCTGGCTGCGATTTCGACAACCCCATCGCCGGCATAGAAAGAAAAATCCAGCTTCGTGAACGCGTCCGGGTCGTTGGCCGCGCTCCCGGCACCTGCTTTCGGATCGATGCGAATCGGTACGTAGTAGTCCGGATCTGTCTCCAATCCTGTCTTCGCAAATACATGATCGACCGTGAATCCGGTGTCGTCCGGCGAAAAGGTGAGTTCGGAATAGGCCGGATCTCCCAGCAACAGCATGGAGAAACCCGTACCGTCGATCTGGATGACCTCAGCGTCAAATTCCGGCGTCAGCACGCCGCCGTCCTCTGTTTTGAGATATACACCTATCGATTGCGTAGCCTCTTCGCTGTGGAGGTCGACGATGGTTCTGCCGCTCACCTCCACGCCTCTGCGAGTGACGATGGCCCGCCGAGCCGGCGAAACGCCATCCGGTTCGAGATGAAAGAGCCCTACGATATCGTACGTGTCCGGATCGATGATCGACCTCCCCGAGGCGCCCGGAACCAGGATGTAGGAACGGCTATCACCGAGCAGGAACAGATAGAGAGGATCCCTGTCCAGATTGAAGGCGACCGAGTGCGCTTTCACCGCCGAGACGGGTACTCGCAGCGTATCGGATAGGGACGATATCTCCAGTACGGTAGCGGTCCCAGGAGGCAATCCTGTGAAGTCCAGGAGGCTATTTATCACCTCCAGGTGAACATTCACGGATTGTTCAGCGCCCGGTGGCAACGTAAAAACTGCCGGATTCACGCTGAGCGAAACACCGGAGGGAAGCGGTCTGGTCTGCTCGATTTTAACCCGCATCTCCGTCGAGGCCGTAGATCGAACCGTTACCTCACGATCATCCGTCCAGACTTCCGGCCTGGAATCTATATCTCCGAAGTTCAGCACGGCCGAACTGACATCGAGCGACGAGTTGGCCGCCGCATACACGTCCAGTCGGCCCGCTCCCTGGGTCCAGACGTCCTCTCCAATATCGTGGGCCGTACTTACGAGAGCGGCTTTTACGCGCGCCGGAGTCCATTCCGGGTGCAATTCCAGCAGGAGGGCGGCCGAGCCGGCCACGTGCGGGGCCGCCGAGGACGTCCCGCTCTGTTGTCTGTGTCCTCCCCCCAGCAGAGGAGCCACAACCAGCACACCGGGCGCCACGATTTCGGGTTTCACTGAAAAGGATGTCTGGGCCGGACCTCTCGAGGAAAAAGGTGCGATGGCATCGCTGTTGTCCGAGGCGCCTACCGTAAGTGCCCTCGACGCCACGCCGGGTGACGCCACGGAGTGATATCTGCCGGAATTGCCTGCGGATACGACGCAGACAACGCCGGCTTCGACTATTCGATCGACGGCGGATGCAATCGGATCATCCGGGTGTCCCTCACCGCCGAAACTCAGATTAAGGATATCTGCCCCATCGTCTGTCGAAGGATCTCCGTCTGGATCCAGCGCATACTCCAGTCCCGCAATAATTACCGATTCGGACCCGAAACCTGCCGAATTCAACACCTTGACGGCCAGCAGCCTGACTCCCGGCGCAATTCCGGGTACGGTCTCCGACCCGCCTGCAGCCACACCTGCCACGTGCGTTCCGTGACCGTTGTCGTCCATTGGATCGTCGTCCCCGTTCGCGAAATCATATCCTCCCACCACGCGGTACCCTGCCCCTATACCCCCACCGAAATCAGGATGGGTGTAATCGATCCCCGAATCCAGGATCGCGAGAAGTACGCCCCGCCCGGTTAGTCCCAGTTCAATCCGGGTACGGACAGCGCCGACCAGGGCCGATGTGGTCGCATCCGTGGTCGAAAAAATCCGATCTTCGCTGACACGCCGGACGTAGGCCAGTCCTCTCAGTCTGTCGAGGATGCTCCGGGACGCTCTTACGGCTACCCCGTTGAACACCCGGCGATATTCGAACAGAATCTCCGTCGCACCCTGTTTTGAAGCCCGGGAATCGTCAATCCGCCTTATATCAGCCATGAACCGACGGTGCTGCTCATCGATTCGCCGCTCGCGTGCAGCGAAAGCTGAACGTTTATCTGCCGTTTTCCATATCGATGAGAGCGGTTCTTCCGAAAACTCGACGATTGCCCGGATGAACTCTGCGCCGTCACGGAAATGCTCGGCTGCAATGCGACCGTCCTTGATCACCACTGCTGCCTGCGCCAGTTTCCCGCCGTCGAGGCGAAGGGACCTGGCCGATTGTCCGACAACCTGTGAGATCGCCGGATCGGGCATTAGACAGCACATCGCTACGATCGCAAGGAATGAGACGCCCGGCCAGGAAACGATGCGACCCGATATCGTACAAACACACGCCAGACGGCGAAAACCGTCTGCGGCGGTGTAGGCGATTGAAGACAGCACAACCGCCGTAAGCGGGCGTTTTCCTATTATCCGACTCATATGGGAGCCCGGCATGTCATTTGTTCGTGAGATACACGCTATGATATCTCCGGTTCGAATCAAAGCCGAAAATATTGACCCGCCTCATTCACAAGATTCCGTCGCAGATTGCAGCAGGGCTCGCGCTGATCTGCGTTCTGTTCCCGACTGAAAAGTCCAGTGGACAGATTTTCCGATTACCACCCCCGGATACGACGGCCGGGAACTACTTCGGCGCCTCTGTAGGCATCGACGGATCCATCGCCGTCGTCGGTGCAAGCGGAGACGGGGGATGCGGAGAAAATTCCGGAGCGGCTTTCGTATACGAAATAGGCAGCGACGAAGAGTGGTCCGAGACGGCGCGGCTTGAGCCGGATGACTGTCAAGAGGGCCTGTTCTTCGGAAAGACGGTTGCGGCAAGCGGGAATCGTGTGGTCGTTGCCGCCTATATCCCATTCTTCTCCACGGTCAGATCCAACTCCGTCTACGTGTTCGAGAGAGATCCCGAGTCGAGCGCATGGAGACAGACGGCGAGGATTCGCCAGCCGACCCAGAAAGAAGAAGGTCCGTTTGCCGCATCGGTCGCCCTTTCTGGAGACCGTCTTCTGATAACCACGGCCGGTGACGCCAGTCGGGGGACGTTCGGCGGGTCGGCCTATATATACGATTACGACGGATGTTCGTGGATCAATACGGCCCGGCTCGAGGGGAGCCTCGGTACCGAGTACGGAATATTCGGAACGTCTGCGGCCCTGGACGGCGATCGTGCAGTCGTATCCGCATCGACGTATCTGGCCCATCAACCGGGCTCCCTATATGTTTATGACAGGACTCCGGAAACGGGGGTATGGAGGGAGACCGCGGTGCTGTCCGGAATCGAGGACTTCTTTATCTCCGTCGACCTGGATGGAGGTAGAATCCTTGTCGGCGAGAGCAAAGGAGGCCGACGCAATACGGGTCGGGCGCGCGTCTTTGATCTGGACCAAGACGGCACATGGATTTCGGTCGCCTCTCTCGAACCATCGACCAAATTCAGCCAGGGGGGATTCGGATCCCTTGTTTCCCTGAGTGGTGATCACGCGCTCGTCGTCGGATTCGACGAACAATTGAGATTCGAATTCAATATCGATCGAGTGGTATATCTGTTTGAACGTGGTCCGTCGGGCAGATGGTATCAGAAGCACATTATCGACGTGGGTGAAGTGGCATTCGGATCGGCCGTTGATCTGAACCGGGGAAAGGCCATTATCGGACAGGCGTCAGACCAGCTGCCCGGACAGGCATTCGTCGTTCTGATACGGTAATCGCGAGAATTTGATGGAGATCCGGAGCGAGCGATCCCATGGCCCGGGACGAATGCTGCCCGGCGTTAGAAACGCTCCGTATAGAAATGGCAGTACGGAGAGCCCCCCCTTTGATCGTAATATTCCTGATGGATCTCTTCGGCGGGCCAGAATCTCTTTGCGACCGTTACTCGCGTGGCCACAGCGTTTCCCTTCGCCTTCAGGAGTGCGATCAATTTTTCTGACGTCCGGCGCTGCGCGTCGCTCAGATAGAAAATCTCGCTGCGGTACTGCTCACCGATATCCGGTCCCTGACGATCGACCTGCGTGGGATCGTGCGTTTCGAAGAACAGTCTGGCCAATTGGTCGAAGGAGATTTCGCCGGGATCGAAGATCACCTCAACCGCCTCGGCATGACCTGTCCCGCCTGCGCAGACCCGAGCGTATGTAGGATTATCGATGTCACCTCCCGTGTATCCGACCCGCGTGGAAATCACGCCGGCGGCTTTTTTGAAATGGTATTCGCTCCCCCAGAAACATCCGGAGGCGAAGATGGCTCGTTCGGTCGTGGGAGACATGCTAAGTGTCTGGTTGAATGAATCCGGGTAATACTACTCGTCGGGCGCGAATGAGAGAGACAGCGAATTTACGCAGTGGCGCTCGTTCTTCGGCGTGAATCCCTCGCCTTCGAAAACATGACCGAGGTGTCCGCCGCAGCGACGACAGACTATTTCGATCCTTCGGCCGTCCGGGTCCGGGCGCCTTTCCACCGAATCCGCCAGCTGGTCATCGAAACTGGGCCATCCACAGTGGGACTCAAATTTGTCTCGGGAACGATACAAACGTGCATCGCATCGGCGGCACAGATAGGTGCCGTCTTCCTTGTGGCTGCAATACGCTCCGGAGAAAGGCGGTTCCGTTCCACTGTTCAGGATGACCTTTTGTTCTTCTTTAGATAACTTATTATAATCCATATACTTAGATCATTTTTTACGGCGCCGCATCGATCTCGTAACGGTTGCTGAATTTTAACAACAAAATGAGCGATCGATAGGAAGGGCAGGGCTTTTTCACGTCGCGCAGCCTGAATGGTTCAATTATTGATATTTGTTTCGATCCAGAACCCCCGACACGTTCAGCCCGTGGTTCGGACGGCCGATACCTACAACCAGGAGAAGAGACGTCGATGGGCGCAGGGATATTTTATGCCTGTTCGGCATTGAAAGACTTTTGTAAGATGAATCTTCGCACTATCATTTCGCCGGCTGAAACACGGGGCTCGATCCTCCGGGAATCAAGATGAGACGACTCCCGATACTGCTACTCTTCGTTCTGCTCGCAACGCCGGCAAATGCCCAGGAAAAACGCGCGCTACTGACCTCGGGAAAGCTGGTTTCCCCGCAGGCTGAAGTCCATGACGTAAGACCCGTTCATATTACGCCGCTGCTGATCAATTCCGAGGAGGGACGCGCCGCGATCCGGGAGTTTCGGCGAAGAAAAGAACTGGGCCTACTCAGGGGCACCGCAAAAGGCGCCGGCTACGCGGTGGGCGATATAAAAATATTTTCAGTCTTTAACATCAAAACCGGGTTGTACGAGAACATTGAGTTCACGCTCAAAGTCGAGGACGCACGATTCAATATCTGGGTCGAGACTGCTGAACTCGATGATGGCGATGGAATCAAAGACCATGTCCGGGATCAAGATATCGAGGCCATGCGCGTCGCTATGGGCGAGGCAACGCCTCCAAACTCCTTCAATCCGAACGCCGGGATTATCGAGAACGACGAGACCGTCTTCGGACCTCCTCCGGACGTAGACGGGGATGGGGTCACGGACGTTCTGCTCCTGGATATCCGAGATTTTTACGATCCGGCAAACGGGGTCTTCAGCGCAACGTCGGGGTTCTTCAATCCGGTCGATCTCTCGGGCCGAAACAACGCGGATATCATATACCTGGACTCCTCTCCGGGCATGATTCTGCCCAGCGGCAGCCGCCCGGATATCTCAAGAGTGCAGCTGACGCTCGCGCACGAATACCAACATCTGATTAACGCAAATGTCAATGGCGGTTTTGACCTCTCGTTCGTGGACGAGGGACTGTCCGAATGGGCCGAGGTGATGAACGGTTACTCGGCGCGCGCAATCAACTATTTCCAGGAGCCAACGGAGCGGGGAAAAGCGTTACTCAGCTGGCGCGAGGGTCCTCCGTTTGGAGGGCCTGGAGCGTACGATTACCAGCGCGCCGGTCTGTTCACGAATTACATTTCCGAGCGAATCGGCGTATTGAATACCGGATCCATCGCCCGCTCCATGGGGATCGGTCCAGTAAATTACCGCCTGGTCCTTGCCACAATGGGTTTGAGTCTTCCGGACCTCGTGGCCGGATTTCACGTAGCGAACATCATCAACGACAGAGCCATCGCTCCCGAGTACGGATACGAGAATTGGAATTTCAGGAACCTCCGGATCACGACCGTTCCGGTCGTCGACGGTACCGCAGCGACTGGTGTTCCGCCGACGACCGGCCAGCTGAACTCCGGAGCCGTCAAGTACGCCGTCTGGGAAAACGTGGCAGATTTTTTACTAGATATTACCGGAGACACGGCTTTCCTGAAAGCCATCCTGGTCGCGAAACCGGAGTCTGCAGAGCCGGTCGTCCACGTAATAGATATCGGAAGCGAGCCCGCTTTCTTCGGCGGCAATTTCGATCGGATGACGCTCATACTTGTCAACAATGACATCAGCCTTGACAAGGATGCGTTGACCAGCCGAAAGGATTACAACTATTCGTCCTCCTGGTCTCCGATGCAGCCCAATTTTATCACTCATGAAATTATCTATGATCAAGGAACTCCGATGATTATCGATTCCGAGATCTTTGCCACAACGCTCGAACAGGGAGGGATGATAGCAAATCGGATCGAGACGCCTCCCGGATCGACATTGAACATGATTCAGATCGAGATGCCGTACGAAAATGACTTCATAGGATCCGGAGTCCCCGATAGCGACCCGCGCGATTATACACTGACGGTGTGGGGCGAAAGCGCCACCGGAGAACCTGGAAACATAATCTTCTCTCTCGAGGTCCAGGACAAATCCGCAACCCAAACGTCTCCCGGAGGCGCATTTCTTTTCGACACAGTCGACCTGAGTTCATATGCGGCCGAATTAACCGGGTTACCTCCTGTTATTTTTATTGGCGCGACCAACGCCGGTTCAGATCTGAACTATATCGGAATGATCATTTCAGAATTCGCAGGGACTACCACACCATCCTACATTTATCTCTGGTCCTTCAATAACGGAAATGGAGCATGGGCCAGTCTCGATAGCATCTGCCGAGACGAAACCTGTTCCGAGTCACTCGCGGACGCGGTCCTGCCCATTCGGGCGACTTTCCTGGAGCCTCTAAACGTCCAGTCGGAAGAGGACGGAACAGTGCTGCCCCGGCGCGCGAGCCTTCATCAAAACTATCCGAATCCCTTCAATCCGTCTACGTCGATCCGCTACTCTTTGCCTTCGTCCGGGCGCGTGAAACTCTCGGTCTTCGACGTGTTGGGTCGCCGGATTGCAACGCTCGTCGATGGTTTTCAGACGTCGGGAACGCATGAGGTCCGCTTCGACGCCGGCGCCTTCGTCAGTGGTCTCTATCTCTATTCCCTGGAAACCGAATCCACGAAACTGACACGTACAATGACCCTCGTCAAGTAGGATCAGCAGCCACCGTCCGACATATCCTGGACATCCAGATGAGCGAATGCACGGCCGTTCCAGTCGCCAAGATACAGGCGCCCGGTCACACGCATCCGGGCCGGCGTCTCCAGAGCGGTTCGCAGCGCCCGGGTCATATTCAGTACGTAAAGATTTCGATCGTCCGTTTCAAGAATGACGGCCGTGAACGGTTCGTTTCCGCGGACAGTCACCGTCCCCGTGACCGTGATTACGTCGTCCATCGGACGATTACTGATGCACCCGGAAACGACCAGAGCACAGGCGACTATAAGTACCGCCGCGAGAACGGACGCCCGCTTTCCGGCGTATGCTGAGTTCTTACTGAAATACATGAGACTCACCGGTCGGTTTTCCGAAAAGTACGAATGATTCCTTTACATGAACGGTAACAGCAACATACGTGCCCTCCTGTCCGGGATCCTCCTCCTGGGGCTGTCATATCCGGCCGGCGCCCGCCAGAGTCCCGTTCAGGCGCTGAATCCGGTTCCGCAGATGTTTTCTGCTGTCGAAGAATCTGGACACTTTTGTGGAACTGATTTCACCTCCCCCGGCGCACGCGAAGCGATGGCGGCGTATCGGGAGGCGCGCCGAAACGGAGCGCTCCCAGGAGCCCAAAAACAGCACAGTCCTCCCGACATCGGCGACGAGCGGGCGTTTAATGTGCGCGAACCAGATTCAGATACTGATCCGTGGAAGACGAAGACGTTTCGCCTCGTCGACAAGCAGGAGACGTTCTATTTCCTGTGGGTGGACGTCGCCGAACTGTCTGAAGTGTCGCCTTCGGACGTAGAAGGGATCAAAGTGGCCTTTCTGGAGCAGACGCCCGCGAGCTCGATCGAACCCGGCCGGGGCATTCTGGCCAACAACCACCGCATATTCGGGCCGCCGCCCGACTACGACCAAGACGGTATGCTCGACCTGCTGCTCTACGACATCGGGTCCGGCAGCGGGTCCACGATCGGATACGTCTCGGCGGTCGATATAGCCCCGAACGTCCCCGACAGCGTCGGAAACCAGGCAGACATTCTGTATCTGGACTCAGAGGCGAACGTTACGACGCTTGCTGTCATTCTGGCGCACGAATACACGCACCTCATTCACCTGAGGACCGGCTGGGACTTCGACTTTACGTTCAATACCGAAGGGTATGCGGAGTACTCGATGGTCATGAACGGATATCCCGACTGGCGCCCGATCCGGTATCTCGAAGACCCCGAGGAGTATCAGAGGCCGCTCTTTGACTGGCGCGCCGGAGGGGGCCCGCAGGCCCGGGACTATCAGAGGGGCAGCCTGTTCTTCTCCTATATCGCCGAGCAGCATCAGCCGGAGACCATAGGACGGATGCTTCAAAGCGAAACCAAGGGACCGGACGGCGTGGACGAAGCGCTTCAGTTCGAAAACGCCTCTCTGCTGGAGATCATCAGAAATTTCCACACGGCGAATTTTCTGAACGACCGATCGATTGATCCGCGCTTCGGACACGGGTATCCGAGCCGGCAAAACATTCGGGCGGTCGAGACCAGGCGCATAAACGGAGAGCTGCCAAGAGAATCCGGCGAGGGACTCTGTTACTGCTTCGATGTCCCGCTGGATGTTCTAAATGGAGGCGCCGTCAAATATATCGTCTTCGATGACGTGGCGGACCTCAACCTGAAGATTGACGCCGTCGGCTACGAAGTCTTTCCGGAGAACATCAGGGAACAGATTCGAATAACGATGCAGAACCGGATCCAGCCCCGCCTGATCGGCGAGCTCCAGGACGGAAGCATCGAGATTTTCGACATCGTGGCGAGCGCCGATTACCAGCATTTCAGCGGCAATTTCCGGTCGTTGACGCTTATCGTTGCTCAGGTGGATCCGGGGGTCGTCAGCGGAAAGATCACCTATGCTGCCGACTGGACGCCGCTGTCACAGGCGACCGACACAGACGAGGAGATATCGCTGCCGAATAGCATCGTATTACGTCAGAATTATCCCAATCCCTTCAATCCACAGACCCGCATCTCTTTCACGCTGAATCGACCGGGCCAGGTAAGACTCGCGGTTTTCGATCTTCTGGGTAGGGAGATACGGGTTCTGGTCGACGGATTCTCTCCGGCCGGGAATTACGACATAGTCCTCGACGCGCGCGACTGGCCTAGCGGGACCTATCTCTACCGACTGAACCTGGACGATGTGTACCGAACGCAGCGGATGGTTCTCACCAAATGACCCGCAAACTGAACGCGTAGCGAGATCGATATCTCGCGACAGCGGTCCGTGTGCTGTCGCCTCCCCTCACGAACCGCTATAGGCCACACGATATACGACTCCGGCGTAGTCGTCCGAGATCAGCAGCGATCCGTCCGGCATTTGCTCCAGATCCACGGGACGCCCCCAGGCCTCCTCACCCTGCAGCCAGCCTTCGGCGAACGGCTCGTAGCCGGTCGTATTGTGGTCCTCGTCCAGGCGCACGAGAGATATGCGGTAGCCGATTTTTTTACTTCGGTTCCAGGATCCGTGCTCGGCGATGAAAATCTGGTGCCGGTACTCCTCGGGGAACATGTCGCCGTCGTAGATCTCGAGCCCCAGCGATGCCACGTGGGGACCGAGGCGGCGTGCGGGTGGCGCATAGTCCTCCATCTTGCGCCCTTCCCCGAATTCGGGGTCGGGAATGTCTCCCCCATGGAAATACGGATACCCGAAATGCATTCCTTTCTCGGGCGCGTGATTCAGCTCGTCGGGGGGCACATCGTCGCCCAACATGTCCCGGCCGTTGTCCGTAAACCACATCTCCCCCGTTTCGGGGTGCCAGGTGAAACCGACCGTGTTCCGGACGCCGGTAGCGAATGGTTCCATGTTCGTGCCGTCCGGGTCCATCCGCCAGATCGACGCATAGGGCTCGCCCGGATCGCAGATGTTGCACGGCGCCCCGATGGGAACGTAGAGCTTGTCGTCCGGACCGAACGCGATGTACTTCCATCCGTGGTGGCGGTCGGTCGGAAGCTCATCGTAGACGACTACGGGTTCCGGCGGATTGTCCAGACGATTTTCTATGTCGTCATACCGAAGAATGCGATTTATTTCCGCAACGTAGAGCGAACCGTTTCGAAGCGCCACGCCGTTTGGCGTATTCAGTCCCGTGGCGATCGTATAGGTCTTGTCCGCCTTTTTATCTCCGTCGGTATCTACTACCGCAAACACATTACCGCCTCCACGCCTCGTACTGACGAAAAGAGTTCCGTTTTCGGAGAGCGCGAGCGAGCGAGCGCCGGGTACCTGGTCTGAATAGATGGAAATTTCGAAACCGGGGGGCATTTTGATTTTCGACAGGTCAATCTCCGGCGACTGACCGACCAGAGAACAGGACAGCAGCAGAGAGCCGAGTGAGGCCAACAAAGAAGCACGCATGATGGATCAGACTGTTGAGTTCGGAGTGATGGCGTGGTTTTTCTAGTCTGACAACCGGGGAGTTTCCTTGTGCTCGGGAAAGGAGCCTTGAATGAGCGTTGCCACAGACAGTGCCTGGGCTTCGTTGTAGTTGTCCGTCAGTGAGTGATAATTAAACAGGTCTACAATCGTTCCTATGAGACAGAATCCACCCGTAAAAAGATAGGCCAAACCCATTCCGATCTGACCGAGATAGAACCGGTGTATGCCAGCTACGACGACAAAGCCCAGCACCGCCATGATGAGCGTCGTCGTGGCATCCTTCCGGCGCTGCCTGTAAACGTGGGCAAACTGTTCGGCCTGCTCTTCCGTCATGTCGGTGATCAGACGTGCGACGGTCAACTGTTCTTCCCCCTGCAGCTCGGGTAAAAATTTGATTACTTTAGACATGGCGTTTATTTCAGGCGCTGTTAGGTTGATTGATCCGTCCCCGCGTCCGAATCAGAAAAACGATTCGGTGCAGGAGAATCCCGACGACGGGTATTACCAGTGGGTGGCTCTGGATAGACAGCATCAACTCACCCCTGGCAAGGAATCCAACAGCATGACCCAGGCCGCATCCGGGACAGTAGGCCAGCCCGGCTGCCTTGAACAGACAGACGTCGATCAATGCGGGTGCGGTTGGATCCGCTGCGGCGACCACGAGCAGACCAATTGCCCACAGGCCCGCTTCATGCCTCGGACCTATAGTGGGCATTCGATATCGCAATACTGTCGAGATCACGTACTCGGAATTATGCACGTTAGCATTACACTTCACCCTTGAGCTCGCTGGAAACGCGCTCCATCTCCCTCCATATGCGAAGCGTGTTGCCGCTCCAGATCATCTCGATTTCCTCCTCCGTGTAACCCCGCCGAACGAGTTCCACGGTGATATTAAACGTCTCGGACGCATCGTTCCAGCCGTCAATGCCTCCTCCTCCGTCAAAGTCAGAGCTTATTCCTACGTGTTCTATACCCATTAGGTTGACCGCATAGTCGATATGATCCACGTATTCCGAAACGTTCGTGCGCGGCCATATTTCGGTGATCTCTTTGAGACGATCCTGATACTCCTGCCGTTGCTCATCGGTCATCGTTCGAAATGCAGCACGGCTCGTAATCCCTAGATCTTGCCGGACCTGGTCAACCGCGTCCTGTTTTTCCTGAGGCCACTTTTTGACAAAGCGATCGAGCGCCACCATCTGGATGACGCCCCCGTTTTCGGCCAGCGCGAGAAGCTGTTCGTCGTCCATGTTGCGCGGCACGTCGCACAAAGCACGAACGCTCGAGTGAGAGGCGATTACCGGAGCTTTCGACACCCTCACAGCGTCCAGCATGGCGTTCTTGGAAATGTGGGAGACATCGACCAGGATGCCGACCCGATTCATCTCGGCGACAACCTCTTCGCCGAACTCGCTGAGCCCGCCGTGCTCCTCCTCGGACTCGTCAAGGTTTTCCCGGGGTGTAGCCGAATCGGCAATGTCGTTATGACCGCCGTGGGCCAGCGTCATGTAGCGGGCTCCGAGTTCCTGGTATCGCTGCAGCAGCGACAGGTCTTTGCCGATCACAAAGCCATTCTCGATGCCGATGGCCGCCACTTTTTTTCCTTCCGAAAGAATCCGTTCGACATCGTCGGCCGTGTACGGAATTTCGATTTTGTCCGGGTACATCTCTTCGGCCATCCGGTGTATCGCCTCGAATTTCGTCAGCGCGTCTGCTTTCGCCCGTTCGTAGTTCTCGGGTGTACGTTCGGTCTGCCCTACGTAAACGACGAAGAAGGCTACGTCGAGCCCTCCCTCCTCCATTTTCTCAATATCGACCTGGCGGTCTCCTCTGACGCCCGGATCTACTTCGGGTGTCGCGAAATTGAACGGGATGTCATCGTGGGTATCGATTGTGATCACGCGCTCGTGAATAGCGCGGGCTTTTTCAACGAGGTCTTCCTCCGTTCCTGAACTGGAATCAGATCCGGTCCGGCAGGCCGAAAATACCAGAGGGAGGACGATCAGGAGCCGACCGAATTTTGAAATCATCTGCATGGGATATTTTTATTTCGATGTAGCGTTGAAGGTGTGTACTGCACGCTGCGCGCGGGCGGAACGGGGACTTCATCCATGTGGAGAATATGCGGTCTACGCCAAATATACTCCGCAGCGAAGATCCTGTCGTTCATATCCAAAATCCATTGAAATACCGGCATTATGGGGGTGTTCGTGTGGTTTTTGGATATACGACGCTGTATCTTCGCGCTCCGTCAATCCGGACATTTTTGTGACCCGAGAAAAAGGAGATCCACATGCCATACGTCGTAACCGAAGCCTGCATCAACTGCAAGCACAGTGACTGCGTTGAGGTTTGTCCGGTCGACTGTTTCTATGAAGGTCCTAACTTCCTCGTTATCGACCCGGACGAATGTATCGACTGCAACGCCTGCGTTCCGGTCTGTCCGGTAGACGCCATTTACGCTGACGATGAGCTGCCTGAGGAGTATGTCCACTACACGGAGTGGAATACGTACCTGGCCAAAAAGTGGCAGGAACTCGGGAAAAACATCACCGAGAAAATCGATCCTCTCCCGGATGCCGAGGAATGGAAGACGCGGGAGAAATCGGAAAAGGATATTCAAAACTGGGATACCGGCGATTGACGTCCGACTCTCACGTCCCTGCTGAATAATCCGTGGCGTAGGCCAGTTGGTCATCAGTGAGAGTGTCGATTGACAGACCCATCGTCTCGATCTTGATACCAGCGATCTCCTGGTCAAGTTCAGCCGGCAGATCGATCACCCTGCGACCGAGATCCTCACCGGCCTCGTGCTTCCTCACCAGATTGAGGTGCGCCATGAACTGGTTGGCGAAGCTCATGTCCATGACTTCCGATGGATGACCCTCCGCTGCCGCCAGGTTGACGAGTCTGCCATCGGCGAGAACGAAGATTTTATTGCCGTTGTCAAGCGTGTATTCCCGGTTGTCTGCTCGTACGATCCGGGTGTCCGTAGAAATCTCGGCGAGCTCCTTGAGGTTCAGTTCAACATCGTAATGTCCGGTGTTGCAAACAATGGCACCATCCTTCATCTTCGCGAAATGGTGGCCTCGGATGACGTTTTTCATACCCGTAGCGGTCACGAAAATGTCGCCCACCTTTGCCGCTTCCTCCATGGGCATGACACGGATACCTTCGAGCATCGCTTTTAACGCGGCCGTCGCCTTCACTTCGGTCACGATTACGTTGGCTCCCATTCCCTTCGCACGCATGGCCACCCCGCGGCCGCAGTGACCGTATCCGACGACGACAAAGTTCTTGCCGGCCAGCAGCACGGATGTGGCTCGCAAAATGCCGTCCAGGGTGCTCTGGCCCGTTCCGTAGACGTTGTCGAAGTCCCACTTGGTTTCGGCGTCGTTCACCGCGTAGACCGGATAGAGCAATTTCCCATCGCGGGCCATGGCGCGCAGTCTGTGGACCCCCGTCGTCGTCTCCTCCGAACCGCCGATAATGTGATCGGCCAGATGAGGGAACCGTTTATGGATGGTGAAAATCAGATCAGCGCCGTCATCCAGCGTCAGATGCGGCGGTTTGTCGATCGTCCGGTCGATGCTCCAGTAGAAGTCGTCCACATTCTGTCCATACCAGGCGTAAATCTCGATACCGGCCGCCGCCAGAGCCGCCGCCACGTCGTCATTCGTACTCAGAGGATTGCACCCGCTCCAGGCAACCTCTGCCCCGCATGCGGCGAACGTTTCGACAAGTACGCCCGTTTCCTTGGTGACATGCAGACAACCCGTAATCTTGTACCCCTTGAACGGCTTTTCTTCCGAATATCGCTCCCTGAGGCGCAGCAACACCGGCATGCGGCTCTCGGCCCATTCCATCAACAGACGACCGTCATCGGCGCGTGAGAGATCCTTAACCTTGTAAGCTCCTTCCTTGTAATCCATCGGAGTTTTTGATTATGTGGGATTCTGGCCAGTATTTGAGGCGGTCATAAACGGCCTACCGGACAGAAGGTTTATTCAATTTTTGAATTTTGAAATTCTGTCGGAAATCGCATTTACTTGGCGACTACGATCGGGCGATCGAGGCGCTGCCCGTTCGCCAGCAGACGGAGCAAATAGACGCCACTTGTGAGGCTTGAGGCACTGAGGGTCATTTCGTAGGTGCCCGGTTCGTACATGCCTTCCGCCACAACCGTCACCCGACGCCCGAGCACATCGTACAGCGCCAACTCGATCGGACCGCCTTCGTCGAGCGTAAATCCGATGCGCGTGGAGGTCCGGAACGGATTGGGATAGTTGTTGTGCAGCGCGAAGGTCCTGGGAACCTCGAATCCGTCATCGTCCGTCGACTGTATCAACTCGATCGATTCGATCACCCAGAATTCATTTCCGTCCAGCGGGCGTGTGGAGGCATAATCGATGCGGACGCGAACCTGCTCACCGGCATACGAATCCAGACTGAACGCACTCGTTTTCCAACTCAACTGCAGTCCTGCAAATCCGTTTTCTCCATCCATCGAATGAGATCCTAGGTCCAGGCTGGATGGATAGTCCCCGTCGGGAACGAGCAAAAGCCAGTTTCCGCCTCCGTCCGGAGACAGTTTCAGATTCCCACCCAGAGAATCACCCAGTCTATATCGATGCCTGATTACGAGGCTCAGATCGGCGGCATTCTCGGGTAAATCGATCGCCGCAAGGTTGATGGACGATCGATTGAAAGTCGGGATCTCCTGCGTCGCAGTCCACCCATTTACCGAACGACTCCATACGCCGGATCCCGTGGCCGCAGCCGCCAGGTTTTCAGACCGGATGAGTCGGTATTCGATTTCAAATGGATCTTCTGCAGACGGTGGAAAGACGACTTCGTTTCCGGAGTGATCGTTCGCGAGCAGTCGAAACGTCAACCGATCGCCCGGAGCGGGTGATTGGATGAAGTCGAATGTTCCGGCAAACGTGAGTAATCCCGCGGGGAGCATTTCGAGCCGGATCCTCCCATCCGACGCAGGGCCGTTTGTGCGCATGTACTCGTAGCGGAAATACGCGTCCGCCACCCCGTTGTCATCCGTCAGTTCGACCTCTACCCTGGGCGCCGGTTCGTTGATCGACAGGACGCTGCTCGCCGGCGGTAGGTCGATGGCAGAGGGGGCAGTCGAATCTTCCGGCCGGAAGGTGGTCACAGCCACGTCGTCGATATACCATCCGGCGTACCAGCGTGCATCCTGCGTATTACTATCGTCCGTACCGACGTCGAATCTTATCCGTACGTCGGACGCTTCAGGCAGCTGCATGATTTCCTGGCGCCACCCGTAGCTGTATCCCCCGAACGCCCTCTGTCCGCTGAGCGGATTTTCCTGGGATACGATCACTTCTCCGCTGTAATGCCCCTCGGGAAGCAGTAGCTTCCAGCTCTGTCCTCCATCCGTGGACACCTTCACGTTCCCACCGTCCCATAGACTGGCACCGCTCACGGACGGATCGGCGGTACCATCGTGCTCGAAGTCGTACCAGTGCCAGAACATCAGCATGGCTCCGTTGACTCCACTCAGGTTGACCGATGCAAACGTCAGCGTGGAAAGGCCGCCGATTGCCGGGTAGGCCGAACCGGTGTCCGTCCCGAAGACTTTTTCGCCGGAGTGCGCCGCCTGAAGGCCGAATCGCGGAACGCCCTGATCCCAGACCCCGGTGGCCTCGACGAGTGGTGAAACCGCTTCGAAATCGAACTCGCGGAAGACGCCTTCGGCATCGACGGACATGACGTAATATCCCGTCTCCGGCATCCGCGTCCTGTTGCCCGCCACGGATGCATCCGTAGCCTCGATCGAATAGAGCACCTGATTGTGGGACTCGAGAACCGAGGACGCTACCGGAAAAACGCCGGAATAGAAGTCATCCGAACCGGACAGCTCGAACGTCCCTTCTGCGAGGACCAGGTTAAAATTGTTGCTGATCCGGTAGGCCACCTCCACGCGGGCAATACCCAGGTTGTCGGTGATCTGCGCCTGTATACTTGCGGGCCATGCCGCCAGCGCCACCCGCGACTCCGGCTCGTGCGCAATAACGGGCGCCTCCGTATCCTCTCCGATCCCGAAATAGAATGTTTCCACCGGAGCAGAATCCGGCAGGAACGCGGTCAGTCCGCCCGTGTCGACCGCCTCGAAGTAGTAGAAGACGGTATCTGCCTGTGTCGGAAGGGGCAATTCGCCCAAGAACAGATCGCTCTGCCCCGCAGTAAGGGATAACTCCATCCAGAGGCTGGACGTATAACGGTAGTGCAGGGAAACCCTGTCCACCGGAGCCGTAAGACCTACGACCTCGGCCGAAATGGCCCGTGTGCCTTCCGGAAACTCGGTCCAGGAGAGCTCGTCGTGGGTAATGACCGGTGGGAAAGAACCCGGATCGAGCAAACCGCGCGCTCCGAGTCGCGCGAGCAGAATCTCGACGTGTGATCCCGCGAAATAGTCCAGATCGGCCTGCACGACGGCCTCGGCCGCATCACGAAAGGTAACCGGAGACGAGAGATAACCCAGAGATCTCAGCGCCAGTTCGTCCGTGATTTCGCGGCCCAGATCCGAGTAGATTTCCATGAGGGTCGTCGCCCAGAGTAAGCCATCGTTATGCTTGTTGCAGATGCCGGGGCTCGGATCGTCTACGCAGGTGTCCTCCGGGTAGTGACCATTGTTGTCGACTACTCGGCCAGCCCAGATGAACCCGTCGCCGCTGTCCCACCGGAAAAGCCTTGTCCAGTCCTGCTGAACGGTCGCGCCCGACTCGGCGAGATGACGCAGATACGACGACGCCCAGTAATCGGCCCACCCCTCGTGAAGCGACCCTCCCTCCAGCGTCGACAGCAGACCTGGAGCTCCGTCCTCCATGAGACCGTGGGCGTACTCGTGCCATAGGACGGACGCGTCTTCAGCATCATCGACCCCTCCCGTTCCGAAAATCAGCAAATTTCTGTCCGGGAAAAAAAACGAGTCATCCCGATTGGTTCCCTGTGGATTGACCGAAAACGGTCGATTCAGAAGATCCGTGATCCCCAGAGACTGGACGTATCGCTGGCTCTTATCCAGATGATAATAGGCGTTGACCGCCTCGAATCCGGTTAGATTCCGGGTGAATCTGAACTCGTCCGGGCCGGTTACCTGGGGCGGGATGTATGTGATCGTTCCCGCTTGGTTCTCCCCGATAATCTTCACATGCGGGCCCTCGAGGACATACAGCCCGACTGAATTCACCGAGATGTCGTGAAGGGTCACGAGTACTCGTGCCGCATCCAGTTCGGGAGTCGTTGCATCGTCTGCGTCGTCATACGGAGCTCCATAACCGACGCCGACGAGCGACAAGGGATCCGGATCGAACACGAATCCCGATCCGGTCGCCATGATGGGAGACGCCTTCACCTCCGGATTCCTGTGAGTGGGGTTGCCGGTCGCGGACTCCGTCGCTTCCGGAACCTCGGAAGTATCCGTCGACGGATCGATGGAGCGTCCGTCGTTGTGCCTCACGGCCTGGTCGAACGCCGCCAGCACGTCCCCAGTCCGGGCGTCAACAAGAACCACGAATTCTGCGGGCTCATCGTCCGGCCAGACGACGACCCTCCAGGCGAGCACGGGAGACTCCAGCGTGTAGACGACGAGATTCCGGACTTCGCTCGCTCCCCCGTCGGGCGCAACTCCAGTCAATGCGATCCTCTCCGCCTGATCGGCCCCGATAGACGGCACCGGATCGAACTGTGCGTCGTCGCGGATGGGTTTGTAGCCGCTCAGAATCATCGTCGGCTCGCCCCGCTCGTTCTCGTTCACGCGAACCGTGCGCCCGTAGACATCGATTCCGTGATAGGTCTGTTGGTATGTCAGATGCCTGGACCGCGGCAGACGCCGGTCCGAGACGAGGCGCAGATCTTTCAGCGTCCGTGACCATCCGAACGCTCGCGATTCTTTGCGCAGGAGTGCGCGCGAATTAATGGCCGGGGAAAGCTTGTCCAGCCCGTATTTCGCCCGCCACACATTATCGTTCAGATCGATACGCCCACCCGAAACCTCCCGCATACGGAATTGAAGGAGGGTATCCGGACTCGCAACCGTTTCGGCCATCAACGTGGATGGGCCGAATAGAATACCTGAGAGGATGAAGAAAAAAACGATTCGAGTCCTTCGATACACGAACAAGATAGCGAGGCTACTTGGCTAATTGATAGTACTCCTGCCCGTTGGACATTGCCCAATGGGGATTATGGTCTGCCCTTCGACGGAGACCGCAAAATCGACGTTTCGAGCAGAATGATCAGGCCAGAACCTGTGCGGCGTCTCTGATTTCCTCGACTTTATCGAGCGCCTCCCAGGAAAAGTCCGCACGACCGAAATGGCCGTAGGCTGCGGTCGAACGAAAGATAGGCCGTAGCAGATCCAGCCTGTCGATGATGGCCCTGGGCCGCAGGTCGAACAGGTCGCGCACGATCTGGACCATGCGTTCATCCGGGATTTGACCTGTTCCGTAACTGTCTACATGAACGGATATCGGATCGGCGACCCCGATCGCGTAGGCCACCTGTACCAGGACCTCTTCCGCGATCTCCGCCGCCACGAGATTTTTGGCGACATGACGGGCCGCATACGCCGCACTGCGATCCACTTTCGAAGGATCTTTTCCGCTGAACGCGCCTCCTCCATGCGCCCCCTTTCCTCCGTACGTATCGACGATGATCTTCCGTCCGGTCAGCCCCGTATCCCCGTGCGGGCCGCCGATTACGAATTTCCCCGTCGGATTGACATGAAGAATCAGGCGGTCATCTACGAGGTGCTCGGGAAGCGCTCGCGGAAGCAGGATCGTGCACACGTCGTCCTTTATCCGTTCCAGGGTAACGTCCGGGGAATGCTGTGTGGATATCACCACCGTATGTATCCTCCTCGGCGTGCGACGGTCGTCCTCATACTCGATCGTGACCTGGCTTTTGGAGTCCGGTCGGAGGTATGTCATCTCCCGGCCCTCCTTCCGGATGGCGGCGAGTTCCTTCATCAGGGCATGTGAGAAACTTATCGGCATCGGCATCAGCTCGGGTGTCTCCCTGCACGCATAACCGAACATCATTCCCTGGTCGCCGGCCCCCTGTTCCGCATGAAGACCCGCACCGACGTCTACGCCTTGGGCGATGTCTGTGCTCTGCTCGTGAATCGTGCTCAGAACACCGCAGGATTCCGCGTCGAAACGGAGCTCCGGATCCGTGTATCCGATTTCCCGGATGACCGCTCTGGCTACTTCCTGCACGTCGATGTACCCCTTGGTGCTTACCTCCCCCGAAAGCACCACGAGACCGGTCGTTACGAGTGTCTCAACGGCTACGCGGCTCATCGAGTCCAGGGCGATCAGGGCGTCAAGGACGGCGTCGGAGATCTGGTCGGCTACTTTATCAGGATGGCCTTCGGATACGGATTCCGACGTAAAGAGAATAGACATAGATTTTGGAGCGGTGATCTAAAATAACATGGAACGGACGGGGCAAACGCTCTTCGGGCCCGTAGGATTCTTCAGTCGATGACGTCACATTGAATGAAGAAT